>JACRGW010000068.1 GCA_016212195.1 Nitrospirota bacterium | reverse complement strand
TGGCGAAAAAAATTGGGACAGATTATCGGAAATCAGCTTCTCTTTCCTTCACCGCAGCGAGCAATAATTTTGAGCTCGCTATTGCTGTTTCCGTAGCAGTCTTCGGAATCAATTCAGGTGTTGCTTTTGCTACAGTGATCGGCCCACTTGTCGAAGTTCCTGTTCTCATCAGCCTCGTGAATGTTTCGCTGTGGTTCCAGAATAAACACTTCTCTGAGGCTGAGCAAGCGACTGCTACTGTCGAAGTTGAAACTGAATGAGAGCAAACAGCAGCTATCACGCCAAACAACGACAATCTCTTTATGATAGCGATTGATTATAGTGGTAGCTCACAATAATACTAACCTTTTCTTCAGTTTGTTATGCATTGGCAGGGATGGAAAGTGCAAAGGATATAAAGGCTGTAATTGAATTCATGGCAAAATAACCATATGTTAATAAGACAAAATAAAGATGGTATCTCTATATGAACACCAGTGGTTGATGATTTTTTGCATAGTTTAGGGTTACCCGCAAAGTGACAAGAAAGGGGTCAAATCTTTACTCTTGACATAATGAGAGAAAAATGACATAAAGGTTTTGTGGCAAGACCATTAAGGATACAGTATCAAGGTGCAGTTTATCACATCACATGCCGTGGTAACGAAAGGAAAGAGATCTTCAGGGATAATGTAGATAGAAAAAGCTTTTTAGATATCCTCAAGAGATCAATAGAGACATACAGCATAAAACTTTATGCATATATCCTGATGGAGAACCATTTTCATCTTCTTTCAGAGACCCCCCTTGGGAATCTTAACGAATTCATGCGTCAATTTAATATAATCTATACTGGATACTACAATAGAAGACATACAAGGGTAGGACACCTTTTTCAAGGAAGATATAAGGGTATCCTTGTAGATAAAGATAACTATCTCTCGTTGGTTTCCAGATACATACACCTGAATCCTATTAGAACGAAGGGGATGGAAAGGAGGGGTGTAAAAGAAAATATACAATTCCTTAGGGGGTATCGCTGGAGTAGCTTAGGGGGATATATAGACAAAGAGAGGAGAGAGGATTTTATTGATTACTCTGTAGTCTTAGGAGAATATGGAGGGGTTACAGATAAGGGGAGAGAGGCTTACAGAAGGAAAATAGGGGGTGACATTGCGGAAGGGCTTGAGATAAGAGACAAAGTGGTTGGACAGAGCATAATTGGTGGAGATAGGTTTATAGAATGGATAAGGGAGAGGATTCTAAAGAAGGTTAAAGGCAGAAGAGAACTTCCTGCGGTGAGGGGATTACAGAGGTATAAAGCAAAAGAGGAGATAATCAGGGCGATAGAGGAAGTGACAGGGAGAAGGATTTCAAATATAATAAATGAAGGTGGCAGCCTCAGGCAGATAGTGATGGATATACTTTACAGGGTTGGAGGTCTTAAAGGGGTTGAGATAGGCGAGATGATGGGATTAGACTACAGCACCATAAGCCAGGGTAGAAAGAGACTGAATGAGAAGATTCAGAAAGACAGGAACTTAAGGGTACTTTTAAACAGAATCGAGAATAGATTGTCAATATAAAAGATTTGACCCCTTGATCCTCTCTAATATCTTCTCTGCAACCGTTATGGACTCTTTGAATCTCTTCTCTGCCTCGAAATATTCTGGCGGGAGGTTTGCAGGCATAGATTATGCTAACAAAATAGGATTCGAGGATTCAAGGGTTCAAGTAAAATGCTAAATAATTATTTATCATTCCCACGAAAGTGGGAATCCAGATGTCGTTCTTACAAGAACGAGAAATCAATATTTATAAACTGGATTCCTGCTGGAGTTTATCCCGTACTTGATACGGGGCAGGAATGACAGTATACGTCCAAACCCCTTTAAACCTTAAACTTCGGATCCAGATAATCCCTCAGCGCGTCTCCGAGTATATTAAATGATATTGTAGTTAAAGCTATCGCCAATCCCGGGAATATCACCATCCATGGTGCAGAATGGATATAGATCCTGTTGAGGCTTATCATTGAACCCCATGTTGGTGTTGGAGGTTGTGCACCGAGACTGAGGAAACTCAAGGCAGACTCAAGGAGTATGAATCCACCGAGTTTAAGTCCCATAGCGACAAGTGCCACAGGAATACACTGTGGCAGGACATGGTTCATTAATATCCTGAACTTAGTGCATCCAATCCCCTTTGCTGCCTCAATATAGGGGAACTCTTTTACAGAAAGGACAACACCCCTCACAAGCCTTGCAAAGGATGCCCAACCAACAGTGGCTAATGCAATAAGGACAGTATATATCCCTGGAGGGAGGACTACAGTGATTCCTATTGCAAGGATTAGGCTCGGAAAGGCAAGAGTGAGATCGGTAAGTATTGTTATCCCTCTATCAATCCTTCCGCCGAAATATCCTGATACAATTCCGAAGAAAAGACCGAATGTCATAGATATAGCCCCGGCTAAAAGACCGACAGAGAGAGAAACCCTTGCACCGTAGATAACCCTGCTCATGATATCCCTTCCCTTGTTATCAGTTCCAAAGGGATGGGTTATACTTGGAGATTCTTTTATCCTATCGAGATCTATCGAAAGTGGGTCATAGGGGCTTATGAAGGGTGCAAGGACGGAAGAGAGCACAAGTATCCCTAAGATGACAGTCGCAACGAGGGCTACTCTGTTTGTATTAAAAAACCTTTTCATTTCTCTCCCTTAACCTTCACCCTCGGATCGAGATATGCATATGATATATCCACTATCAGGTTTATAATCACAAAGACAACTGTACCGACAAGGACTGCACCCATGATTACAGGATAGTCCCTCTTTAATATCCCGTCCATCGCATACCTGCCGAGACCATCCCATCCGAATATTGTCTCTGTAAGTACTGCCCCGTTGAGATAACTACCAAAATCGAGCCCTATGATTGTCACTATCGGAATGAGGGCATTCTTCAGGGCGTGTCTAAAGATTATTGATAAATCTTTCAGCCCCTTTGCCCTTGCTGTAGCGATGTAAGGCTGTGAGAGTACATCGAGCATCATCGACCTTGTAATCCTCGCTATATATGCCCCTGAGGGGATTGCGAGTGTAGATGCAGGAAGCACGAGATAGATCAGGTTTCCTTCACCCATGCCAGAGGGTGGAAGTAATTTTAGATAAAGACCGAATACGAGCATAAGTATAAGTCCTATCCAGAATACAGGTAGTGAAATACCTCCGATAGCCAAGAACGAACCGAGCCTGTCAAGGACTGTTCCCCTTTTAACTGCAGTAAAGATACCGAGAAAGATTCCTGTGATACTCGATATTATTATTGCTCCGAGGGCAAGCTTTAAGGTATTGGGAAATTTTTCAAGGATCGCCTCACTCACCTTCTGGTTTGTATAATAGGATCTACCCATCTCTCCTTTAATAATAAGCCCTATATACCCTATATACTGTAAGATGAAGGGTCTCTCTGTACCGAGTTCCTTTTTTATCCTTTCTATTGTCTCAGGGTCTGCCCTCTCACCAACCATCCCCAACACAGGGTCTCCTGGAATGGATTTAACAATAAGGAATGTTATGAATGTAATACCTATGAGGGTAGGGATTAAAAGAAGAAGGCGTCTTACAAGGTATCCTGTCATTTCAGAATTCTGGAATTTTAGCTTCAGTAAGATTTATGGAATACAATTAATACCCTGTTCTGAAAAATGGGGATCAAAGGCAAAAACGGTCTTAATACCTAAAGTGCGTATTATCTCAAAACTGACGCAATCAACAAGACTGAGGTTACGGATCGAAGCCGCGAGAAAGGCACTCACCCCAGATCTATGCATCTCAGCATCTATCCATTCAATATTTATTAATGGTAATATATCTTCCTGAAAAACCCTGACCGCTTTTATACCAAGCCTTCGTTGTATTAGAGTAAAACTTTCTAAAAGAACATAATTGGTAGTAATGAGGATATTGTCTTTGCTTAATATATTATCCCATGTATTTAATGCCTTTTGGTTATGGATATCGTCTTTATCCAGACCAGCAAAAATAGCAGAAGTATCAACAAAAATTATCATTTTCTAAAAGCCTCTACAAGGTATTCGTCATGTCTTTCAGAAATATCTTTCTTTCCAGATTTAAACTTTCCCATTACCTCAAGTGCCCTCCTTTTTCTCTCTTCGATGTCCACTACTGAGCTTGTCTTTATCATATTATCTACTGCCTGCCTTATCAATTCAGCGATAGAAAGATGCCTTGACAAAGCTAACTTCTTTAACGCCTTTGCCTGCAACTCTGTTAATTGGATTTGGGTACGTACCATACTTTGCCTCCTATGCTTACATTTTTGATTAAATGATAGCATATGAGAATATAGATGTCAAAAGTTCTTAAATAGCCTGTACTGCTGATTTTAAGAGGATTTCATATTTCAATGAATCTTGAGAGTAAGAAACTTGACAGTACATACTTATTAATATACAATTTTACAAATACTGCAATCAGTTTAAAAATAAATGTTAAAAGGAGAATAATAGATACTGTCAAGTTTTTTCTGTCAAAAAAGTATGCCGGAACAGGGCTTGGATTAAACCTATGCAAAAGATTTGTAGAGCTTTATGGAGGTAAGATATGGGCCGAGAGCGTGTTGGGGCGGGGAAGTAAGTTTATTTTCACGATACCGGCAAATACGGGGGGAATAATTAATCCTTGAAAAATCTAACCTTTTTTCAGAGATTTTCCATTTTATCTTTAATATCCTTAGCCACTGTCAATGTTTTTCTTGGAATAATCATCACGCGTTCTCTCGAGCAATACAGGATTCTTGAGGCAAAACGATTAACAGCAAGCATTGTGTCAGAGGAGGTGAGAAAGGAATTCGAGAGTGCTGAACTTATTACTCCGAAGCTCAGTGATTATGATAGATTTTCCGAAAGGCTGAAGCATCTCGCTCTTGGACCAGATGTGGAGAGAATTAAAATATGGAATAAAAATAAAGTGATTGTCTGGTCTGACAATAAAGAACTGGTCGGGAAGGGTTTCCCTGATAATGAGGAACTGAATGTTGCATTGAAGGGCGAGTTATACTCCAATGTCAGCAAACTTAAAAAAGCTGAACAGGAATCCGAACGACAGTATAAGAAACTTATTGAGCTATATGTGCCGATAAGATTCCATAATGGCGAGGGCATAGATTCTGTCTTTGAAATTTATCAAAACCTTGCTCCCCTCTATATTGAGATCTCTCATCAGAAGCGCATAATCTGGATTTCAACAACATCGGGCTTTGCATTTTTGTATCTTATGCTTTTCGGGATTGTGAGGAATGCCTCAAAACGCATTGAAACACAGATGGAGATTATCTCACAATCAGAAAAACAACTGAAAGAATATTCAGAAAACCTCGAGGAGATGGTCAGGGCAAGAACAAAAGAGCTTGAGAATGCAAACCTTGAGCTTCAGGTATTAAATGCCGAGATCCAGTTAAGGAGGGCAGAGGCGGAGGAGGCGAAACTCCAGGCAGAGGCAGCGAGCAGGGCAAAGTCCGATTTCCTTGCGAATATGAGCCATGAACTGAGGACACCGCTCAATTCCATAATAGGTTTTTCAGAGGTTATGATAGACGAACTCTATGGAAAACTGAATGAGAATCAGAAGGAATATGTGAATGACATCTATGACAGTGGAAGACATCTGCTGGATCTGATAAATGATATCCTTGACCTCTCAAAAGTTGAATCAGGGAAGATGGTGCTTGAATTAAGCAGATCCCTTTTAGAGGATGTACTTTTTGGCTCGATAACGATGCTCAAGGAGAAGGCAATGAAACACAACATAAAATTGAGCCTCGATATAGAGCCTGATG
>JACRGW010000005.1 GCA_016212195.1 Nitrospirota bacterium | reverse complement strand
CGCCAGTAAGCGTTTCTTGAGTATTTTGAGTTTATAGGGTTTATTGAGCTAAAATAAAAAAGAACTCGATAAACTAATAACTCGATGAACTCTCTGAACGGTGAGCGTAGCTCAATCGGCAGAGCACTGGACTGTGGCTCCGGTGGTTGAGGGTTCGATCCCCTTCGCTCACCCCAAACAATCCTGAACTTGATTCAGGATTGGAGTCAGAAGTTCAGAAGTTAAAAGTTGAAAGTTTAAATCTATTTTCATTTTTTAGTATTAACTTTTAAGCTTTAACTTTTAACTTTAAACTGACGTGAGTGCGCCCGTAGCTCAACTGGATAGAGCGTCGGACTTCGAATCCGCAGGCTGTAGGTTCGAATCCTACCGGGCGCGCCTGTAGCTCAGCGGATAGAGCAACGGCCTCCGGAGCCGTGGGTCAGAGGTTCGAATCCTCTCAGGCGCGCCAAAGTAGATTTTGAAAAACAAAATCTACAGTTGTTAGTTCGAAGTTCGAGGTGTATAATAACTCGGAACTAATAACTCTGAACTTAAAACTTATGAAAGTGGGCCGTTAGCTCAGCTGGTAGAGCAGCTGACTCTTAATCAGCGGGTCGGAGGTTCGAATCCTCCACGGCTCACCACTTTTTCCGCAAGACTGCACCTGCCTGTGGAAATACCCTACAGTTTCTATCTTGATACCCGTGACCAAACATATATAACCTATTGACCTGATATTGTTTTTAAGATACCATGACAGCAGGCGGCTGGGGGACGGAGAGGCAGGGTATGAGAAATGGGGAAGGTTTACAAGAACAAGAGGTAAAAAGGCTGTACTTTATGTAAACCCCATGAACACGGCTGGGCTCCGAAAAAGAAGGCGAGGGTGAGAATTCGTG
This sequence comes from Nitrospirota bacterium, assembly GCA_016212195.1. Taxonomy (GTDB): domain Bacteria; phylum Nitrospirota; class Thermodesulfovibrionia; order JACRGW01; family JACRGW01; genus JACRGW01. The sequence goes on along the minus strand of JACRGW010000005.1, from coordinate 9,780 downwards.
AGAAATGGATGGAAAGAGAATCAGAATCAGTGCAGAAGTGGGACTAATGCAAACCCATGAAACGAGGTAATCGTGGAGAATGACGATACGGATAAGGCGACATTCAAGCAGTTAAAGAAATACGGAGATTACTTTGTGCTGCACTCCCTTAACCCGAAGTATCCTGACATTGAGCTTAAGAAGGGGAATAAATACACGGTTGTGGGGAAAGTTGTGAAGAAGGAGAAGAAGTATTAAACAGGAAAATGAAATCATGATTACACTTCGACAACTATCTTCCAAACCAGAAACCATACCAACGATCACATCATGGTATCTGGCTGACCTCGGCGAAGCACGTGGCAGACAGGAACTATTCACAAAACAGGCGCCTCAAAGACTTAAGGTCTTAAGAGAGCACGCTTTGATTGAGAGTGCAGTTTCATCAACCCGGATTGAAGGAGTAACAGTTGACGAGGCCCGTGTCCGTACCATCGTATTCGGAAAATCACACCTTCGGGATCGTGATGAAGAAGAGGTAAGAGGCTACCGTAATGCCCTTAAGCTCATGCACGAGCAATATTCAAAACTGCCTGTTGCAGAGAACACAATTCTCAAACTGCATAAACTAACACGCGGTGAGATATGGGATGCAGGGAAATATAAAGAGAAAGACAGCGACATCATCGAGAAGTATCCTGATGGACGGGAGCGTATAAGGTTCAAGACCGTTTCAGCTGTCAAGACTCCACCTTTCATGACTGCGTTAATTGACCTTTGGAATCACGGTTTGCGTGAACAGTGGGTGCATCCTCTCATACTGCTTTCTGCCTTTAATCTGGATTTCCTCTGCATACATCCATTCAGGGACGGTAACGGCCGTGTCTCGAGGCTGCTCCTTTTGCTCCAGTTATATCATCTCGGCTATGAAGCCGGACGCTATATCAGTATAGAGAGGATTATAGAGCAGAATAAAGACCGCTACTACGAAACACTCGAACAAAGTTCTCAAGGCTGGCATGACGGAAAACATGACCCTTGGCCTTATATAAACTATCTGCTCTTTACACTTAAGGTTGCATACCGTGAATTTGCAGAGCGTGTCGGACAGATAACATCACCCAAAGGTGCAAAGACAGAACTCATAACCAGTGCAATAGATAGCAGGATGGGGCTGTTCCGGGTAGCTGATATCCAAAAGCAATGTCCAGGGGTGAGTGTTGATATGATACGTAGGGTGCTGAAAACCCTTCAAGTGACAGGGAAGGTCAAATGCCTTGGACGCGGGCAGAGCGCCCAGTGGCAGAAGACAGAGAAATGGCGAATTGGGTAATATCCAATTAAATGGGTAATGAATTAGGTAATATCCAATTTAATAGGGTAATAAGGTAGCAGTTATTACACCATTCAGTAAGACATGAAAGACGTGTCCAAATTTAGTGGTTTTTTGGACATGCTCTGTTTATGTGGGCATGATGGGGACATGTTTTATATATTAATTGGTAAGAAGAAATATTGAATGAAATGTCAAAATGCAAGACCTGACCCTGATGACGGGGTTATTGGAGAAAAAGAAAACAAAAAAGAGCAAAGCGGGAGGCGACAGTGAAAATGCCCATTCACTGCTTACCGGAACTGAGAACTTATAAATAGAAAGAAAGAATGAATATTAGGCCGTTAAATAAAATTGAGGATAATATTTGCAGATTAGGAGGATACCCAAGATGAAGTATGAAAGTATCAGTATAAAGAAAGCTGTCCAGATGATTGAAGATAAAAAGCTACTTCTTCCACATATTCAAAGACCCTTTGTCTGGAAGAATGATCAGGTTAAACGATTTTTCGACTCAATATTAAGGGACTATCCATTTGGAACACTACTCTTTTGGACAACAAAAGATGAAATTCAATAGGAGAGGTTATCTTGACTGAACCTATGACAGATGCAGCTCTTCTGTTTAAGATTGCTACAGCTATTCTCACTGACATAGGCAAAAGAGGATTGGCCAATCTTGTCAAGGAAGCTTATATAGCAAAGGCAATTGAAGCAACTGCAAAAGAATTTCCTGACATTGAGGGACTTGATTTTACGCTGGGAATGTTTGGTGTCAGGTCTTAATTTTTGACATTTCATTATTTATTAGAAACCCGGCTTGGCCGAGGCTTGCTGATAGATATTGAAATATATCTGAAAGTCCTTTCCTGACAGCCTTTTCATCAGCAGGAGACTTCTTGCTGATAAAATCCATGCTCCTGAAAAGCTTTCAAAGTTCTATCTCGATATGTTTTTTGTCCGTTTTCACATTCGCCATACGCCTTATCATACAAACGATGCTTCAAAATCTCTCGGCGTTATGATCTTGACTCCATGATACTTCTTTATCTCCAGCAGATCAGAATCGCCGGTCACAAGATAATCCGCCTTTGCGGCCACCGCGCAAGCAATAATGTTGTCATCATCAGTATCACGGCAAATGTCCGTAATCTTAAGATTATGCTCAATAACCTGACTGATCGCTTCACTTATTGGTTCCATTGCCAAAGCTAATTCTTCCTGCGGAAGCCTGAATTTCTTAGAAAGGATGCGCCTAAGTTCCTTCATAATAAACGGGCTTGAAACAAGTGAGAATTCGCCCATGCGCGCCCTGTGTAATAGTTTTGAGCAAATCCCTTCAGTGATAATTGCTGCAATGAGCACATTCGTATCAAATACGTCAATCATGATATCGCTTTGAACACATTTTCTTCGCTGACTATTCCAAGCTTCTTTGCCTTTGGGGCGAGTTTTTTCTGCACTGCCTTGAGTTTGATTTCCCACAGGAACATGCTCAGGGATTCTTTTACAATATCACTCTTGTTTCGCCCGGTACTCCTGGCAACCCTTTCAAGTTCTTCGGATATGTTTTCCGGCAGACTGACGGATAAAACTGTTCTCATAAGGCACCTCCTGTATTACAATACACTACAAACCAATAAAATGCAACGTTATTCCGGTTCCTCCGCCTTTGCCTGAAGTTCACCAAGATCATAATGCGAAAATTACCAAATTTCTTTCTCCGGCTTGGACGGGGCTTGCTGAAGCCTTTATTCATTGCAAGGCGAAGGACAAGCCCCGTATAAAACACTTACGGGGCAAGCTCTGGAGGAGCGAAGGCATGTGCTTGAATCTGGAGGCGGGTCGGAGGTTCGAATCCTCCACGGCTCACCATTGAAATACAAGGCTTAACCAAACGAGTTAAGCTTTTTTATCGCTCTTCTTTTTTCGCTGATTCTGCTGCCTTCCTCTGTTCAAATTCAAGAGTAATCTTATCGGGTGGGATTCCTGGTAGGCCTGTTACATGGATTTTAAGATCGTGTTCTTTTTCTAATCTCAAGATCTCTTCCCTCTTCTGGTTTAGAAGATAAGATGCGACATCGGCAGGGAAGGTTCCCTTAACATAGGATACATTCCCTTTAGCAACACCTGCCTGAATTCTTCTAAGTACGGAAACTGCCAGTGATTCGTCTGATTTGACCGACCCCCTTCCATGACAGTAGGTGCAGATTACATAACTTGACTCACTTATAGTTGGCTTGATCCTCTGGCGGGATATCTCAAGGAGACCGAACTTTGAGATCCTTCCCAAATCCATCCTTGCCTTATCATTTCTTAGAGCTGTCTTGAGCCTCTTTTCCACCTCTATATTATGTCTCCTCTCCTCCATGTCTATAAAATCAATAACAATGAGACCCCCTAAGTCCCTCAACCGTAACTGTCTCGCAATTTCATCAGCTGACTCAAGATTGGTATTAAGGGCGGTTTCCTCTATGTCCCTCTCGCCTTTCTTCTTTCCTGAATTTACATCTATTGATACAAGGGCCTCTGTAGGGTCTATTACGATGGAACCACCAGACTTGAGATTTACTTTCCTGTCGTAGATGGTCTTAATCTGTTCCTCGAGATTGAACTTAGAAAAAATCGGTCTCTTCTCCTTATGTAGTTTTACTACCCTCTGAAAACGTGGCATAACTGACTTGAAGAATGCCCTTGCCCTTCTGTAAACATCAGGATCATCAATAAGTACCTCTGTTATATCCTGAGTGAAATAATCCCTTATTGTCCTCATAACGAGTTCCTGTTCCTGATATATAAGTGAAGGGGCGGGGTGTTCCTTATTTTTCTTTAAGATATCATCCCAGAGTCTGAGGAGATAATTAAGGTCTGTGGCGAGGTCTTTCGTACTCCTGTCGATACCTGCTGTCCTTATGATAAAACCCATCCCTTTAGGCGGATTGAGTTCTTCCAGTACAGCCCTGAGTCTGTCCCTCTGTTTTTCATCCTCTATCTTTCTCGATATCCCTACACCTTCCTCCCCGGGCATGAGTACAAGATACCTTCCAGGGAAAGATATATAGGTTGTGAGGGACGCCCCCTTTTCGTTCCTCTCTTCTTTTCCTACCTGGACAAGAAGCTCTTGATTCGGGATAAGGACATCCTGTATCCTCGGTTTCCCCTTTCTCTCTTCTGCCGTCTCTTTCTGATAGTATTGAGGCTGGATCTCTGTTATTGGAAGAAAACCATGCCGGAAGGGACCATAATTTACAAAGGCTGCCTGAAGGCTCGGCTCTATTCTGATAACGATACCTTTATATATGTTACCCTTTATCTGTTCCTTTGAAGGCGTCTCTATATCGAATTCCTCAAGGAGGCCATCCTTGACGATCGCTACCCTGCATTCCTCAGGGTGGATCGCATTTATAAGCATCTTTTTCATATCTCAAGCATCCTCTCCAGTGACCTTTTTGCCTTAACCCTTATAACCTCCGGAACCTTTATAACAGGGGCCATATTCTCAAGGGCGGAGAGCACTGCCCTGAGTGTTGTCTTCTTCATATTGGGACATATCATATCAGGTCTTAGGGGGTAAAACTCTTTTTCCGGATTCTCTTTCTTGAGTCTGTAAATAAGGCCTGACTCTGTTCCTATTATGAACTCCTTGGCCTGAGACCCCTTTGCATACCTTTGCATACCTGATGTGCTTGTTACATGGTCTGCCATATCAAGTACTTCAATGGGGCATTCGGGATGGGCAACAAGAAGTGCATCCGGGTATAGTTTCTTTGCTGCCAGTACATCCTGCGGCGTTACTCTGTGGTGGACATGGCAGAAACCATCCCAGGATATAATCTCTTTCTTTGTATTCCTTGCAGCCCAGGCGGAGAGATTCCTGTCAGGTATACATATTGCACTATCTCCAGGCATGGATTCAATCACCTTTACAACATTTGCCGAGGTACAGCATATATCAGATTCTGCCTTAACAGCAGCAGTGGTATTTACATAGGCCACAACAGGAACTCCCGGGTATCTGTCCTTGAGATCCCTCAGTGTAAAATCCTGCGGAAAGAAGTATTCAGGTTTATCCTTCATACCGGGCACCCTTTCCCATAATTTCCTCGGACCGTCAACATCAATCATGTCTGCCATGGGGCATCCTGCGGCTATCACAGGGAGTATAACCGTTTTGTCAGGTGAAAGGATTGAGGCACTCTCTGCCATGAAATGGACACCGCAGAAGATGATTACGTCATATTCTGTCGTGGCTGCCGCCCTTGAGAGTTCAAGGGAATCTCCTATGAGATCCGCCATATCCTGAACCTCTTCCCTCTGATAGTTATGAGACAGGATTATGGCATTCCTTTGTTTTTTAAGTTCTAAGATCCTCTCTATAATAATGCTATTTTCTATCTCTGTATGCATGCCTAATTTTCTAATATTTTGATTCCTTATGTCAATTGTAATAAGAAATGATTAAGAATTGGTGACTTGTTTCTATGAAAAAGGATTATAGAATATCCATGATAGGATAAGCCTTTTGAGTGCTTACATCCTTCTTAATGAATTTTTGTTTGAGTAATAATTATAAGGGGTATTTGTAAAGATGGTTGTTCCATCATTTGAGATTATCTTATATATGGGTTCTTTGTTGAAACTGATTATTCCTTTACCGTTGTAGAGACTTAGGACCCTTCTTACATAGTCACGTGTTTCTTTGATAGAAGGAACCCTTCCTGATCTCTGTACAAGTTCAGGACCTGCATTATAGGCTGCAAGTGAGAGGGAAAGATTTCCATCGAAGATGTCTAAAAGGTACTTTAGGTATCTCACCCCACCGTCAATATTCTCTTCAGGATCAAAGGAGTTCTTTATATGAAGTTCATTAGCGGTCTGTGGCATAAGTTGCATTAACCCCCTTGCACCCCTTTTTGAAACAGCATCGGTCCTGAAATTTGATTCAGTCTTAATGACTGCTCTAACAAGGGATGGATCTATCTTGTGTTTCTCAGAGATTGTCTGTATAAGACCTGAATAGTACTGATACCGAACTGTACTATTTGATCTATAAAATTCTGTTGAGACTTTGCTACCCTTAATTTTTCTCCCCTTATCCTCTTTCGTTAGTCTATGAAACTTCTTATCACGTGGGATGTTAGTGAAATATACTACCCCTCCTTCATCTACCCACTGATAGATATCCCCGAAGGCAGGCAAGGGGAGAATAAGAGAAATAATTATTATATATAGTATTTCTTTGATTCTCATCCTACTAAAAAGGTTTTATATCATGACTGAATAGTTCTGTCAAGATATTTTACATGGGAAATAATATATGGGCTTGATCTTAATATAATCCAAAATAGTGGAATATTATTATGTGAGTGTATTGATCAGGGAGGCTCTGCCTGTTTCGTTATTGGTGAGCCTCCCTTTATAAATCTAAGATGGCTTCTTATGACATTTTACGCAGTTGGCTTTGTCTGATGTAGCAAAGGCCTTTGTCCCATTATGGCAGATACCGCAGCTCTCACCTTTATTCATCTTTTCCATCTTGTAGGTTCCTGGTGCAGATTTCTTCATTGGAAATACCTTTGTATGGCAGTCATTACATTTAAGTCCTTTGTCGGCATGGGTCTTGCCATCAAAGGTTACTTTATCAGCACCCTTAACCTCAAATACAACGTTTTTCCCTGGTGCAGTTGCGAAGACCATTCCATATACTAAAAAAATAGAAATAATTACTGCTACCGTTAGAACTAAAATCTTCCTTCCCATTTTTATTCACCTCCCTTCCTTTGATAGATTCTATTGAATAAATCTCTTTGGATCCCTATATTCATGGCAGGTAATACATTCCTTCTTGGCTAACTCTTCTGTAACCCTCCATCTGTGAGGTTTATGGCAATCCTTGCAGGTCATACCTACAACCTTTATATGTATAGGATGTTTCCCGACATCAGGTATGACCTTGTGACAATCGAGACAGTGCCCCCAATCTGGCCTTACGGTTTTATGGGGCTTATGGCATTCATAACAGAAAAACTGCATCGGTGCATTAGGTGGAACATCTACTTTTATTGCCTTTTCAATAGTCTTTTTATCAGGTTTAAAGTATTTGACATCAATCGTTGCATCAGCAATGAGTTCTCTTCTGATTTTTTCTTCACCGTGGCAGAAGAGACATTTTTTCCTCCCGGGTCTTAAATCAGGGGTTCTATCTGTATGGCAGTTAAGGCAGGCAAGTTTTTCCATACCTGCTCCGTGAACTTCACGGTCTTTATGACACTTCGTGCAGAATCTTTCCTCTGGGGTGAATTTATGGACGATATACCCATGGCATTGTGAACATTCCATCTTTTCTATAAAGAAATGCTTTGCGTGTATACGGGATCTGTTTACCTTGTAGGCATTAGGAAAACGCTCATCCTTTTCCCAGTGGCAGTTTAGGCAATATTTCCATGGAACGATAATCTTTCCATGCCTTTCAGGTACCTTGTCGGGTCTTTTAAGGATGAAATTTACCAAGAGCCTGTTCTGGTCAGGTATCGAGAGGTGATGGCACTCATGGCAGTTTAAACCCTTATGCTCGCTCTTTTCCCATGCTGCAAAGGCAGGTTTCATAAGATGACAGCTCACACAGAATTTAGGGTTATTCTGTGTGAAATCATAAAACCTGAATGCACCATAACCCCCTCCAGTGAAAATTATAAGGAGGAGAACAGCGATAATAATCTTTCCCCTAAGAGGTATTCCTTCTTTAAGCCATCCTATACACTTTTTGAACCATCTCAACGGGCTTATCATAATAAAGTTCCATGTCTTAGAGTATTTTGAAAGACTCTCTCCCTGCCTTTATAGTATTCTCAATATCAGAGAAGGTATGCGCTGTGGAGAGAAATCCGGCCTCAAACTGGGATGGGGCAAGATTGATTCCTCTACTTAACATCGATCTGAAAAATTTTGAGAATCTCTTAGTATCAGACATCTTTGCTGAATTATAGTCCCATACTTCTCGATCAGTGAAGTATGTACAGAACATTGAGCCGACCCTTGAGAAATATATTTTTACACCTGTTCTTTTAGCTGCCTCCTTCATCCCATCTTCAAGTTGTTCTGCCCTTTTCTCCAGTTTCTCATAGATGCCACGTTTCGAAAGGGTCTTAAGGGTTTCGATTCCAGCGGTCATCGCTAAAGGATTCCCTGATAGTGTACCTGCCTGATAGACAGGGCCTTCAGGTGATATCTGCATCATTATATCCTTCCTTCCTCCATAGGCACCTACTGGAAGTCCACCACCGATAATCTTTCCAAGACAGGTCATATCAGGATTTATTCCGTAAAGTTCTTGGGCACCACCATAGGTAACCCTGAAACCTGTCATCACCTCATCAAAAATAAATATAATACCATATTTTTTTGTGACAGCCCTAAGTTCCTGAAGAAATCCATTCTTAGGTAGAATGCATCCCATGTTTCCAACTACAGGCTCTATTATAACACAGGCTATATCCCCTCCAACTCTATCGAGTGTCTTCCTTACCGCTTTCATATTATTAAAGGGGAGGTTTATGGTGTTTCTTGCATAATCCCTGGGGACACCGGGGCTATCGGGAACACCGAAAGTTGTTGCTCCTGAACCTGCTTTCACGAGGAGTCCATCTGCATGACCATGATAGCATCCCTCAAACTTTATAATCTTATCCCTTCCTGTATAAGCCCTGGCAACCCTTATCGCACTCATCGTGGCTTCAGTCCCTGAATTTACCATCCTGACCATTTTTATTGATGGGAAAGCACTTATGATTATTCTTGCGAGTTCGATTTCAAGTTCTGTTGGTGCCCCATAGCTCGTTCCCTTTTCTACAGCCCTTTTGAGGGCATTAACTACCCTTGGATAAGAATGACCGAGGATCATCGGCCCCCAGGATAAGACATAGTCTATATATTCATTTCCGTCTATATCATAGACTCTTGAACCTGAGGCATTCTTTATAAATATTGGGTATCCACCAACGGATCTGAATGCCCTCACAGGACTATTCACACCACCAGGAATATATCTTTTTGCTCTGGAATAGAGGGTTTTAGATTTGAACCATTTCATGAGATGATATTATGAAGATTTATAAAAAAATAGCATGGGGTTGTTTCTTTGTCAAGGGAAATGCTCCTTAAGTAATAGAGACTCTTTTTACTTCACCTTGACATTTTTTTTATATCTTGTTAGTTTACCTTAGCACTCTAAGAGATAGAGTGCTAAGGTAAAGAGGGTTAGTATGGGTTTAAGTGGAAGGGATCGTGGGGTTTTGAGGGCGGTGGTACAGAGTTATATAAGTACAGCAGAGCCAGTTGGGTCGAGGACAGTGAGCAAGAGGTATGATTTTGGACTTTGCTCTGCATCGATAAGGAACATAATGGCGGATCTTGAGGAGATGGGCTATTTAAGTCAGCCCCACACATCGGCTGGGCGGGTACCTACTGAT
>JACRGW010000070.1 GCA_016212195.1 Nitrospirota bacterium | reverse complement strand
CCACAATGACCCTTGAGGAGGATGGTACAATGGTAGATTTCTCAGGTAACCTGAAAGAACTCCATAAAACTGTTGAATCATCTGGTGCTAAGAATACAGGAGAAATAATATCTTCTCTATCAACACTCATGGGGAAACCTATCCGTGAACCTAAGATTACTGATATAAGGAAGTCTATTACCTCTTCAGCAAAGAAGGCCCCATCATTGGATAAGGTTAAAGTGGGTATTGAGACCCTGAAACAAGTTCAGGGCTATGACCTTGAATTAATCAAGGCCCTGAATGCCCCGATTATTCATGGCTCAAGGCTCCAGTGGCTTGAGGAAATAGAGAAGGCAATTGCAGTTTAAATGAACTCTTGGAATTATTTAAGTGTCTTTATAAAGTAATTGATCTCTCTTAAAAATTCCTCAAAGTCTCCAATATTTTCTTTTGTGTATTTGAAGACCTTACTGTCGTCTATTCCCCAGTATTTATGAATGATGATATTTCTCAGACTGGTAACCTTCTTCAGTCTATCAGCGAGCTCCTTTGTGATAATTTTGGTATCGGATAATTTTTCGAAGCAGTCGGGGTAACCTTTAGGCACCTGGCCTGTAATGCGAGCGAGGATATGATTGCATATATTTGCCATAGCCTCAACAGCCTCGATTAAAAGATAGCGCAAGGAATAAATATTCTTCTGATCCTTCAGAAAACTATCCTCTTTCATAGCTATAATGGATTTTATCCCTGAACTTGTATCGAGAAGATCCTTCTCAAGAGCCTTGACCTTCTCTATATTTATTTCTCGAGGCATTCCATAAGCTCCCTGAGATACGATTTTGAAAACTCAAAATAATCCAAATATCTTAATCCAAGTTCTTCTAAGAAACTGAGCCTAAGGCCCCTATCTCTTTCAAAGAGCAAGGCGCCTTCATTTATCACTGAAAATTGAAACCCGATCGGGGTATAGTTTATTATTTTAAATTCGACAGTATAGTCAGAGACTGTTCCGAGTTTGGAAGACATTTCAAGTTCAAACTCAAATATCTCATCTTCAGGTACAAGGCAATATGCACCGATATCTATATCTCTGAAAGGAGAGATTCCGAAAGAGCCATGGAGATAGGCGAAGGATATCTCTTTATACTTCTTGAGGGAATCTATAAGTTTCTGTTTAACCTCCTCGATTTCACTTTGGGTTAATTCAAACCTCTGCTCCATAGTGGTTAAGATACCATAGAAGGAAGACCTTTACAAGTCCTGTCTAATAAAAAATCTGATTAATAAGGTTCGGAAAATGATATTATCAGAACAAATCCCAGAACCCGGAGAATCAAGAAATAAATGCTACGATTGTGAATATCGTAATTTTTGTGGAGATATCTTTTAATTGCCTAAATTTAGTTTTTTCATCATATCCCTTATTCAGTCATAATCCATATCCCAGTCATGTGTCCATCCTGTAAGTAAAGAGAAAATCTATTGACTTTTTTGCAGTATGATACTAAATTTAAGATTATCAGGCTATTTAATATAATTGGATTTCCCTTTTAATAATTGAATATGATGGTTTTCCCCGAGGAGGTTTCAATTTATGGCAGAAGAGAAGTTTAATGATAAAAGATTTATCGGTCTTGATGCTGGCTCTGTCAGTGTAAAGATGGTACTCCTCGATGGAGAAGGTAACATCCTTGAGAAAAACTATGTAAGACATTATGGCCAGCCCCTCAAAGCAGCCACAGAACTCCTTGAAAAGGTCGGAGATGCAGACTCCATAGGCATAACAGGAACTGCAGGCAAGCTCATCGCCAGTATCCTCGGAATTGAATCAATAAATGAGATTACAGCCAATAGCTATCCATTGAAACTCCTCTATAAAGAGGCAAAGAGTGTTATTGAGATGGGAGGGGAGGATTCGAAGCTTATCCTTCTCGATAACGGGAGGGTCAGAGATTTTTCGATGAACTCTTTATGCGCCGCTGGGACAGGTGCCTTTCTTGACCAGCAGGCAGAGAGACTGGACCTCAGGATTGAAGATGAGTTCGGTGAACTTGCCCTCAAGTCGAAGACCCCTCCAAGAATAGCGGGAAGGTGCAGTGTATTTGCCAAATCAGATATGATCCACCTCCAGCAGATAGCGACCCCTGATTATGATATAGTAGCAGGTCTCTGTTATGCAGTTGCAAGAAACTTCAAAAGTTCGATATGCAGAGGGAAAAAAGTTCTTTCTCCTGTAATATTCCTTGGTGGTGTAGCGGCTAATAGGGGAATGGTGAGGGCCTTCAGAGATGTCCTCGGGCTTAAGGATGAAGAGTTTATAGTGCCAGAAGACCATGCCATTATGGGGGCTATTGGGTCTGCACTTATCCAGATTGAAAAACAGTCAACTGCCATAAGTTCAAAGTTCACCCCGGCCTCACTCCGCTCCACAGGATCCTACGGAGAAGCGGGGCGGGCAGTTCATGGTTCACGGTTAGCTGAGAAACTGATGGAATATTTGAAAGAACTTCCGTACCTGAATTCATCAGGAGGTGACAGCCTTGCACCACTAACTGCCGATCAGGACTTCTTTAAAAGACATTCCTCTAACGGATACATCCATCCAATCGAAGGGGATAAAGTAGATGCCTATCTCGGGATAGATGTTGGTTCAATAAGTACAAATCTTGTTGTTCTCGATGAAAAGAAGAGGATCCTATCAAAGAGATACCTCATGACTGCAGGGAGACCAATAGAGGCTGTAAGGAGAGGACTCCAGGAGATAGGAGAAGAGATCGGAGATAAGGTGAATATCCTCGGAGTCGGGACGACAGGCTCAGGACGTTATATGATAGGGGATTTTGTAGGTGCAGATATTGTTAAGAATGAAATAACATCCCAGGCAACAGCCGCCGTAGAGATCGATCCCTCTGTTGATACGATCTTCGAAATAGGCGGACAGGACTCAAAATATATAAGCCTTAAAGACAGTGTCATAATAGATTTCGAGATGAACAAGGTCTGTGCTGCAGGGACAGGTTCTTTCCTTGAGGAACAGGCAGAGAGGCTCAATGTCAGTATAAAGGAGGAGTTCAGCAGTCTCTGTATGAATGCCGATAGCCCCTGCAGACTCGGAGAGAGGTGTACCGTCTTTATGGAGACATCGGTCGTAAACAATCAGCAGAAAGGTGCAACAAAGGACAACATAATGGCAGGACTCGGATACTCCATCGCTATCAACTACCTGAATAAGGTCGTAGGGGATAAGGCTATAGGTGACCATATCTTCTTTCAGGGAGGGGTTGCCTTTAACAAAGGTGTCATTGCTGCCTTCGAGAAGACCCTCGGGAAGAATATAACAGTTCCCCCACATCATGATGTAACAGGTGCCATAGGCATGGCTTTGATAGCGATGAGATATATGAAAAACAGTAGCAAGTTACAGGTTACAAGTTACAAGTTAAAAAACTCTGAACTCCGAACTCTGAACTCCGAACTACTAACTAAATTCAAGGGATTTGAACTCTCAAAGAGAAACTATACTATTAATACATTCGAATGCAAGGCCTGTTCAAATGTCTGTGAGATAAAGAGGGTGAAGATAGAAGGAGAGGAAATCCCTCTCTATTATGGAGGAAGATGTGAGAAGTACGATGTTAAAAGAACATCCAGAGAAAATACCTCTGAGATACCTGACCTCTTCGGTGAGCGTGAGAAATTACTTTTTTCTCAATACGAATCTTATAAAAACCGTAATCCTAATCCAATAGCAAAAATAGGCATTCCGCTTATATTCTTCTTCCACGAGTATCTTCCGTTCTGGTCTACACTTCTGTCTGAACTCGGATTTGAGGTCATACTGTCTGATAAGACTAACAGGCAACTCATACATAAGGGTGTAGAGGTGGTTCTTTCTGAGACTTGTTTCCCAGTGAAGGTAGCCCATGGCCATGTCATAGATCTTACCGAGAAAGGAGTGGATGCTGTATTTATTCCGAGTTTCATAAACCTCAGCAGTGAATCAGATCCCTTTGAGAGGGGTTTCGCCTGCCCCTATGTACAGACGATACCATATGTCGTAAAAGCTGCCCTTGGAAAGGAGATAAAGATACTGAGACCCCTGATTAATATGAGAAAGGGTATCCGTTATCTTGAGGATGAACTTAAAAAGACCTTCAAGCCTTATAAGATATATCTAAGATCCATAAGAAAGGCAATGGAGGTTGCAGAAGAGGCACAGGGGAAATTCTATGAAGCCGTTGAAAGAAGGGGAAAGGAGATACTCGAAAGTCTGTCAGAAAAGGCGATAGTAATAGTCGGAAGGGCATATAATGGATTTGACGAAGGTGTGAACCTTAACCTCCCGAATAAACTCAGGGAAATAGGTGTCCTCACGATACCTATGGATTTTCTCCCACTCAGGATAGTAGACATATCAAAGGACTGGCCGAATATGTACTGGAGGTCCGGTCAGAAGATACTACAGGCAGCAGAAATAATAAGGAAGAATAAATACCTCAATGCCCTTTTTATTACAAATTTCGGATGCGGCCCTGATTCATTCATCGTAAGGTATTTCAGAGAGAGAATGGGGAAGAAGCCATTCCTCCAGATAGAGATTGATGAACATAGTGCAGATGCGGGTGCTATCACAAGGTGTGAGGCATTTCTGGATAGCCTTGAAAATGTTGGCCCAATCGCAATCGAACAGGCAAAAGTGATAAAGAAGAGACCGGCCCTCGGGACGTCGAAGGATAAAAGGGTTATATACCTTCCAAAGATGTCTGATCATGCCTATGTCCTTGCAGCTGCCTTTCAAGCCTGCGGGGTAGATTCTGAGGTCCTTCCTGAATCAGATACAGATGTTATAACCCTCGGAAGGGAATATACGTCAGGAAAGGAATGCTATCCCTGTACAGTGACCACAGGAGATATGGTGAGGAAGGTCAGGAGCCCTGATTTTAATCCTGACAGGTCAGCCTTCTTCATGCCTTCAGGCACGGGCCCGTGCAGGTTCGGCCAGTATAATGTATTCCACGGAATCGTCCTCGATGAACTCGGATATGGGGATGTCCCTGTCTATGCCCCTAACCAGGATTCAAAATTCTACAAAGAGCTCGGGATGGTTGGAACCGATTTTATTAGACTTGCATGGCAGGGTATACTTGCTGTTGAGTTCCTAATCAAGGCGCTTCATGAAAAGAGGCCCTATGAGATAAATAAGGGAGAAACAGATGATCTATACAGAAACTATCTCAGAAAGATTGCTGAAGCTATAAAAGGAAGAAAAAATGGTCTGCCATTCATCCTTAAAGATATAAGAAGGAATTTCGAAAATATACCCATACATAGAGATCTCAGGAAACCGCTAATAGGTATCATAGGGGAGATATTTGTCCGTTTCAATGAGTTCAGTAATGAAAATATAGTCAGGAAGGTCGAGGCACTCGGGGGCGAGGTATGGCTTGCGCCCTTTGAGGAATGGATATACTATGTAAACTATATGGCTCTTGATAAGGCCATTACGAAGAAAGACTATTCGGATATCCTTAATGTATTGCTTACAAGATTCCTTCAGAAAAGGATAGAGAAGAAACAGGCAAAACCCTTTGAAGGATTCCTTAAGACCCTCCATGAACCGTCTACCAGAGAGATCCTCAGAAACGCCTCACCCTATCTCCATCCTTCCTTTGAAGGAGAGGCTATCCTGAGTATGGGAAAGGCGGTAGATCTTGCTAAACATGGGGTATTGGGTATTATTAATACGATACCCTTTACATGTATGCCGGGGAATGTCGTGACCGCCCTGATGAAAAGCTTCAGTGAGGATTATCCGGATATCGCCTGTCTCCATATGGTCTATGATGGAAATGAGCAGGCAGGCGCTGAGACAAAACTTGAGGCCTTCATGGCACAGGCGATTGCAATATGGCAGGAGAAAAATAAAGATGCAGAATGCAAGATGCCTGATGCAGGAAAATAATTTAAACTCTTAATTTTTATCTGGCATCCTGTACATGCATCATGTATCATAGTGTATTCTAATTAAGGAGGTGAGGTAAACGACATATGGGAAGTGTTGTGAAGAAGCGCAGGAAAAAGATGAGCAAACATAAGCATAAGAAGCTTCTCAAGAAGACCAAGATACAGAGAAGGAAGAGAAAGTAAAACTTATGAAAGAGATAGAACTTAAAGAAAGGATCAGCCATTTAGAAAGGGGACTTCGTCTCCTCGGCGATGATTTAGAAGGGATCATGAAAATAAAAGGAGCGATCGAGGATATCAAGGCCGAGATCAAAGTCCTGAAAATCTACCTCGGGAGGGTAAATCCTGATTTCAAGAGTCAGTATCCGGAGATTGTTAAGAAATTGAAGGGGTGATTTTCTTATCACCATGTTAAAATTGAAGGGTTATGTCCTTCAATGCCTCCTCTTATTTCATTATATTACCTCTAAAAGATTTAGAATATCTTTCTACCACACTTTTATTACCGAATGTAAGACAATTCAAAGCGTCTGTCTATCATTTTTTCTTTTTTGATCTGTGTATCAAGATGCCCCTGAATCTTGAAGTCAGGTCTTATCCCCATATGCCTGATATTTATACCATGATAGGCAGTGCAAACGATAAGCAAAATCGGTATTAAAAAATTAAGGTATAATGTTTAAAATGGATATAATACATAAAATCGAGATTCCTTCAGAAACATCAGATCAGAGATTAGACTTATATCTTTCAGGAATTGATGAGCTATCCCTTTCGAGGTCGCAGATCCAGAGACTACTCAAAGAAGGATCTATTACGGTAAATGGCAGGAGGGTAAAACCTAATCACAAGATACAACCCGGGGAAGAAATAGTTGTAGTAATCCCTCCTCTTCAACCTTTAGAGGTTATACCTCAAGATATACCACTCAATATCTATTACGAAGACGAATCAGTCATTGTGATTAATAAACCTCCTGGTATGGTAGTCCATCCTGCTGCAGGAAACTGGAGCGGTACCATTGTTAATGCCCTGCTTTTTCACTGTAAAAACCTTTCGGGTATAGGTGGAAAGATAAGGCCGGGGGTTGTACACAGATTGGATAAGAATACATCAGGTCTTCTCGTTTTTGCAAAGGATGATAATTCCCATAAAGAGTTATCAAGACAGATCAAAGAGAGACTCATGAAAAGGCGATATCTTGCTATAGTTCTTGGAGATCTCGAAGGCTCAGGAAGTATCAAAATATCCATCGGGAGGGCTTTAACTGACAGGAAAAGGATGTCCGTAAGAACAAAGAGGGGCAAAGAGGCTGTAACCCACTATAAGGTTTTGGATAGGTTTGACCAGTGTACTTTAGTCGAGGTAACCCTTGAGACCGGCAGAACACATCAGATAAGGGTCCATTTCTCTCATATAAAACACCCTGTGCTCGGTGATACGGTCTATGGAGGCAGTCAACTCAGGACTCAGGACTCCCCGGCATCGCTCCGCGAAGCGGGGCGGGCAGGACTCAGGACTTTAGTTAAGAGGCAGATGCTACACGCAGAAATTCTGGAATTTTTACATCCGAAGACAGGTGAATATCTGGAGTTTTCATGCCCCATACCCACAGATATGGAAAATGTCCTTAAGACCCTCAAGAAAACTGTAAGGTGTTGACTTTTATAGAAGAAAAAGGTTAGACTTTAAAAATTATGAATAAGGTCTTTTTTTCCCTTGCTATCCATAACCATCAACCGGTAGGTAACTTTGATTATATTATTGAAGAGGCTTATTCTAAGGCCTATCTGCCCTTTCTGAGTATATTAGAAAGGCATCCAGGGATAAAGGTAGTGTTACATTACTGTGGAGTCCTTTATAGGTTTTTTGAGAAAAGACATCCAGAGTTTTTTGACCTTATTTCCTACCTCGTTAACAGAAACCAGATAGAGATTCTCACTGGCGGTTTTTATGAACCTATACTTCCAGGTATACCTGAGGTTGATGGGATCGGTCAGGTTAGAAAGATGACTGATTTCATAAGAGATCATTTTGATTATGACCCTAAGGGGATCTGGATAGCCGAGAGGGTCTGGGAACCCCAGCTTCCAGGTCTTCTCAATAAGGCCGGAGTTTACTATACCACACTCGACGACTTCCATTTTAAACTCTCAGGTCTTAGGAATAAGGACCTTAGAGGTTACTATATAACCGATAATGGTGAGGTGACCATTGGCGTATTTCCAGGTAATGAGAGATTGAGATATCTGATTCCATTTCATTTACCAGAAGAGACAATAGGATTTTTGTCTGCAAGGGCTTCAGATCCTGATATCGGGTCAGGAAATATTGGTATAACAATGGCTGATGATGGAGAGAAATTTGGTGTCTGGCCTGAGACATACAGATCTGTCTACGAAGAGGGCTGGCTTGAAAGATTCTTCGGTATGCTTGAGACTAATAAGGAATGGATAGAGACCATGACCTTCTCTGATTATTGGGAGAAAAATCTCCCTGCAGGAAGGGTTTACCTTCCAACAACCTCTTACAGGGAGATGGGGGAATGGGCATTATCCCCTGAGGCAATAAGGGAATATGAAGAGGTATTCGGGAGTTTAGAGAATCTTGTTGGTGTCGAAAAGGCAAGGACCCTTCTGAGGGGTGGTTTCTGGAGGAATTTTTTTTCGAAATACCCTGAGAGCAATAACCTTCAAAAAAAAATGGTCTATGTAAGTAAGAAGTTACATAATGCAATAGAAAAGTTCAAAGTTCAAAGTAAAAGAAACAGAGAAGACTCTAAACTCCGAACTCCGAACTCATTATTAGATGAGCTATGGCAGGGACAGTGTAACGATGGTTACTGGCATGGGGTTTTTGGTGGACTCTATCTGCCACATCTGAGGTCATCTATCTATGAACATCTTATAAAGGCAGAGGTCATGGCGGATTCATTGATGCATAAGGGAAAAGATTGGTTAGAGGTTAAGGAATGGGATATAGACCTTGATACCAGGTCTGAGATATTGATAGGCACACCTTTAATGAATCTCTATATTGATCCAGATGAAGGAGGAAGCCTCTTTGAATGGGATTACAGACCAAAGGCTGTGAACCTTATGAATACACTCACAAGAAGAGACGAGGGTTATCATGGAAAGATCCAGCAGGCACAGAAGAACTCTACAGGGCTTAAGACGATCCATGAAAGAATGATGTCCAAAGAGGAAGGGCTCGAACAATTCCTGCATTATGATAGATACCGGAGGGTCTCTTTATTAGACCATTTTCTCCTCCCTGATACCTCATTTATAAATTTTAAGGATGGAGAATATGAGGAGGAGGGAGATTTTATAGGTTCCCCTTATAGTTCTGTTATCAGACGAAAAGGAAGAAGCTTGATGGTATCGCTTGCAAGAAGAGACAGAGTAAACAGAAATATCCTGAATCTAAATAAGACCCTTATTATTAAATACGATAAACCGGTTTTAGATATTGAATACAATCTCAGCGCCGAAGGTGTGATACATTCGGTATTCGGCGTAGAATTTAATCTATCCCTATCCGGAAGGGGACCAGGAAGATACCTCCGTTTATCAGGATCAGAGCCCGCTGAAAGAGATCTGTTACAACATGGGGATTTCTACGGAATTAAGGATATCCATATGGTAGATGAATGGCTCGGCATTTCTATCACACTAAGGACAGAGCCTGAAATGGACCTCTGGTACTTTCCCTTAGAGACAGTCTCACAGTCTGAAGGAGGCTTCGAGCGTGTCTATCAACATTCTGTTTTCTTCCCCCATTGGAAATTGGATATTGATCCCGAAGTAAATTCTGAATGGAAGGGGAAATTTATACTTTCTGTGGAGGAGATTAATCAGTGAAGGGTCTCATCAAGATATTTTTAGTAGTCTTTCTTACGCTGGGATTCTATTCTGTTAAGTTTCCTCTATCTTTTGCTGAACAGAATATAAAAAGAGATGACCTTACAGCTCTGAACGGAGAACAGCCCACTGCAGACCTTAATGAGGCGGTCAGAAGGATCACATCCCTTTTCCCTAAGGTTGAAGGAAAGATACTATCAATAGAAGATAATATTGTAAGGATAAATCTCGGAAAGAAGAATGGAATTACTACTCAGATTAGGCTTACAGTATTCAGGGAGGGGAAGGAATTTTTCCATCCGGTAACGAAGGTGGTAATGGGTAGATACGAGATTCCCCTCAGTCTCCTCGAAATCAAAGAGGTAGGGGAGGAGACCTCCCTTGGAGTCATACTCGATAAAAAAGAGAGTATAAAGATCGGAGATAAGGTAAGGATTACTTCTGGAAGGATAAGATTAGCCTTTCTTTTTAGAGAGGGGACTGACAGGGATGCGGTATCTGCTTTCTACGAGAGCCTTGAGGGAAGCGGGAGATTTAATATCCTTGATGACGAAAAGGTCAGGGCAGTCATAGGGAAAGATATACTGAGTTCGATCCAGGATAAAAAGATTGAGGCAAAAGATGAAATCAAGAAGCTCGGAAAGGCATTGGAAGTTGAAGGAATTATTTTTTTAGATGCAAGACCTAACCCAAAAGGGTCTTTACTCAAGGCCAATCTTATTCATACGTTTGATGGTAAATCACTCGGGACTTATGAAGTTCTTATCCACGCATCTCAGAAGCAGGAATTTGAATTCCCTCTACCGGTTAGGAGGGATTACTGGAGGTCTTTTGACTTTGATTATAAGGCACGTCTTATGGGCATAGGGGATCTGGATGGCGATGGAAGAAAAGAGATGGTCATAAGCGATGGAACGAGGATACGGATATACAGGATTGAGGATTATAACCTATTTGAGATATGGTCCGATAAGGAAAGGACTAAAGATAATCATATAAACATAGATATTGCAGATATAGATAGAAACGGTAAACCTGAGATCTATGTTACCAATTACGATGACTACCTGAACTCCTTTGTGATAGAGTTCAGAGACGGTGAATACAGAAGGATATGGGATAAAGTTCCCCTCTTTTTCAGGGTTATGAATATCCCCGGGAAAGGGGAAACCTTAATAGCACAGGATTCAGACGGTAATATCCATGAGTATTCTTCAAAGGAAGGCAGATATGTAAAAGGAGACCCACTCAAACTCCCCCCCGGGATAGAGATATATGGTTTTGCATTTGTAGATTGGGGGAAGAATGGATATTATCAGCTCCTTTATATAGATGAAGATGACTACCTTAACCTGTACACCCTTGATGGGATAAAACTCTGGAGGAGTAATGACCGTTATGGAGGATATGTCCTTTCTTTTGAGAGGACCCACTGGACAGTAGAAAAAAAGATAGAAAAAGTCAAGGTGAAAGGAAGGATTATAGTAAAGGATTACCCTGAAGAGAACAGGCAGAAGGCGATCATCATAAAAAATATTCCTCTTACCCATTTTTTCGTCGAGTTTAAAGGTTATAGAGAAGCTGAGGTGGCCTGTCTTAACTGGAATGGTTCAGATCTGGTTAGCGAATGGCGAATAGGTAAGATAGAGGGATTCATAGCAGATTATGGGGTAGGAGATCTCACGAATACAGGGAAAGATAACCTCTTCCTGTTAATGAACCCTACTATTGTGGGTGGTAAGTTTATTCTGAAAAAAGGACTTCTGGATACACTTTCAGGGAAAAGCCGCCTTTTACTCTACCATTTCCCGAAGGGGTAAAAAGAAAGATATATCTTCCTTAGGTTCCTGTTACTAAAGGGGGATTTAGTAAGAGTAAGAGATCAGTTTTCAAATGGTATGGAATGAGAGATTATAAGGATTTAAAAGAAGAAGAACTATTAAAGTTAATCCTGGACGGGAACCTCCCAGAACATATCGCTATTATTATGGATGGCAATGGAAGGTGGGCTAAACAGAGAAGGCTTCCAAGGATATCAGGACACAAAGTTGGTATGGATTCGGTCAGGGATGTTATAACCCTTTCGAGAGAAATAGGTATAAAGGTACTCACTCTCTATGCCTTTTCCCAGGAGAACTGGAAGAGACCACAGTCCGAAGTCAGAGCCCTTATGGGTCTGTTACAGGAATACCTGAAGAAAGAGATTAAGATGATGATAGAAAAAGGGATACGGTTCAGGGCTATCGGAGAGATAGAGAAACTTCCTATGAAGATACAGGAGGTCATAAATAATGCTATCGAAAGGACTTCAAAGAACAGAGACCTCATCCTTAACGTGGCACTCAGTTACGGCGGACGTTCAGAGATTATAGAGGCTATAAAGCATATCTTCAGGGATATTGAAAAGGGGGATATCTCAGCCGATAACCTGAACGAGTCACTTTTCGAGAATTATCTTGAGACCTCGGGCCTGCCTGACCCTGATCTCCTTATCAGGACGAGCGGTGAGAAGAGGATAAGTAACTTCCTTTTATGGCAATCGGCCTACACGGAATTCTACTTTACCGATACCCTCTGGCCTGACTTCAGGAAGAAAGAGATGTTCCTCGCAATACTTAACTACCAGCAGAGGGAGAGGCGTTTTGGACTTACCAGGGAACAGATAAGAAGAGGGTTATATGCCCTATAGCAGACTGATCGTTGCACTGATCTTTATCCCACTCTTTTATCTGCTTGTAAGATACCTTCCTCCATATGCCTTTTTTATCTTGATCGTCGCTGCTACAATGATCGGTCTATATGAATTCTATACAATTCTATCCAGAGACGGGATTCAACCATCAAAGATAATCGGGATACCTTTGGGAGGTCTTTCATCGCTCATCTTTTATACAGGCGATTTTTCTCTCATCAATATTTTTATACCTGCAGTGATTTTTCTGGCGATCATAGAGCGTATTATAAGCAAAGGTGATATTAAAAAGGCCTTTGCCGATGTGTCCATCACCTTCTTCGGGATCTTTCTGATTCCCTGGCTTATGGGTTACCAGATACTTATCAGGAATTTGGAAGAGGGAACGAACCTCATCCTGCTTCTCTATACAATAATATGGGTGGGTGATACGACTGCCTATGCAATAGGAAGCAGGATCGGCAGACATAAACTTGCCCCTGTGTTAAGTCCAAGGAAGTCATGGGAGGGTGCTATAGCTGGACTGCTTGCAGGAATTGGTATGTCCTTTATAGCCAAATTCACTTTCTTCAATACACTAAATTACAGGGATTGCCTTATACTCGGATTGGGTCTGAGTATTCTCGGGCAGTTGGGGGATATCTCTGAGTCTATGTTCAAGAGGGGGGCGGAGGTGAAGGATTCAAGTACACTCATCCCGGGACATGGTGGTTTCCTTGATAAAATGGACAGTCTCCTTTATACAAGTCCTGCCCTTTACTATTATCATAAATATTTTATGGGATGAAAAAGAAGAAACTCTCCATTTTGGGCTCTACAGGTTCTATCGGTGTGAGTACACTTCAGGTTGTCGAAAGATACCCTGGAAGGTTTAAAGTCATCGGTCTTGCTGCAGGGCAGAACAGGGTCTTGCTCGAAGAGCAGATAGAAAGGTTCAAGCCAGATGTTGTATCACTCTCTGACGAGGGTGCAGCAGGGGAACTGAAAAAGAAGAGATCTGGATTAGATATCCTGAGCGGTGTTGAAGGTCTGATAGGGGTAGCTACAATTCCTGAGGTTGATATGGTAGTTTCTGCACTTGTAGGGGCAGTGGGTCTTATCCCTACTATGTCTGCTATAAGGGCAGGAAAGGATATAGCCCTGGCAAATAAGGAGACCCTTGTGATGGCAGGTGATATTGTTATGAAGGAGGCATATGAAAGGGGGATTAAGATTCTTCCTATTGATAGTGAACATAGCGCCATCTTCCAGTGCATCCAGGGTCACAGGCATGAGGACATAAAGAGACTGATACTTACAGCTTCAGGTGGGCCCTTTTTAAATCTTTCCACCGCTATGCTTAAGAAGGTTACACCTCAGGAGGCATTGAAACACCCGAACTGGAAGATGGGTCCCAAGATAACGATAGACTCTGCAACCCTTATGAATAAAGGACTCGAGGTCATCGAGGCACACTATCTTTTCGGCATAGATGTTGACAGGATAAATATCCTCCTCCATCCTCAGAGTCTTATACATTCTGCAGTTGAATTCAAGGATGGTTCCATCATCGCCCAGATGTCCCTCCCTGATATGAAAGGGCCGATAAGTTATGCCCTTTCATATCCTGAGAGGTTAGAGAGTAATATGCCATCACTTGATCTGGCAGCAGCTGGTAGCCTTACATTTATAGAACCCGATCCTGAGAGGTTTCCATGCCTTATACTGGCATATGCTGCAATAAGAGAGGGAGGGACTTTACCGGCTGTGCTCAGCGCTGCTAATGAGGTCGCTGTGGAATTATTCCTTGAGAATAGGATAGAATTTATCGACATACCTGCGATTATAAAAGAAACGATGGATGATCATAAAAGTTTAGGGGTATATCGTCATAAGCCTGATCTTGATGATCTCCTTGATGCTGATAGATGGGCGAGGGACGAGGCTATAAAGAAAGTTAAAGGTTTAAAGTTTAAAGTTCAAAGTTAAGGAGAAAAAATTAGATGACAACAATTATATCTTTCATAGTCCTCCTCGGACTTCTGATATTCGTACATGAACTCGGACATTTCCTTCTGGCTAAAAGACTCGGGGTGGGTGTCCTTAAGTTTTCCCTCGGTTTCGGGCCGAAACTGATAGGGAAAAAGATCGGCGAGACTGAATATCTCATCTCTGCATTTCCGTTAGGTGGTTACGTAAAGATGATCGGTGAAGATCCCGGAGAGGTTGTGAGCCAGGAGGATCTACAGAGGTCTTTCCAGAACCAACCTCTACTGAGAAGGACTGCTATTGTGGCAGCAGGACCTGTATTCAATCTAATCCTTGCAGCAATTATTTTCTCGATAGTCTTTATGACAGGCGTTCCTATCCTAACCTCAAAGTTAGGTGAAATCGCAAAGGAATCCCCTGCTGTCTCTGCAGGTCTTCAGAAGGGAGATAGGATAGTTGCCATAGACGGGACACCTCTAAGGAGGTGGGACGAAATGGTAGAAATAATACAGAGAAGTGCAGGGGTGAGGCTCACACTATCTATAGAGAGGGAAGGAAAAAGGTTTGATGTCCCCGTAATTCCGGAGAAAAAGACCACCAAGAATATCTTCGGTGAAAACAGAGAGGTTGGGATGATAGGGGTGGCATCTGGCGGTGAATTTATTCAGGAAAGGGCATCACCCCATATTGCGATATTGAAGGGGTTCGGGAAGACTATAGATATTTCTATCCTCACAATAGTAGGGGTAGTGAAACTCATCCAGAGGATTGTCCCTGCTGACACAATCGGAGGGCCAATCCTTATAGCACAGCTTGCAGGGGAACAGGCATCGGCAGGATTGACAAGTTTTATCCTGTTCACAGCAATGATAAGTATAAACCTCGGGGTCCTCAACCTCCTCCCCATACCTATCCTTGACGGAGGACATCTATTCTTCTTCCTGATTGAGGCGATAAGGCGAAAACCGCTGAGTGTAAAGATGAGGGAGGTCGCCCAGCAGATAGGTCTCTTCATCATCATAGGTCTCATGATATTCGCCTTCTATAAT
>JACRGW010000067.1 GCA_016212195.1 Nitrospirota bacterium | reverse complement strand
TCAGCAGGAGAACAGGAGATACAGGGACTAATAGAGACACAGAAGATAGGGAGAGAGAGGTGGGAGGAGGCTCAGAGGGGGATTACAGCAAAAAAATTAGAGCTTGCAACCCTTAAGGAAAAAAGAGAGTCATTATCTACGCACCTCAGAGAAATAGAGGGGCGCATAGAGGCGGCCACTCACTCGATAGGAGAAAAGGAAGAATATTTACTAAAAATAAATCAGAAAATAGGTGAATATATAGCAGAGAAATCTGAGATAGAGTCAGTCATAAGTGAACTCTGCAAGAAGAAGGAGGCCATCTCAAAGGAGATAGTAGGGCAAGAACAGGAACGGGCTGGCAGAGAAGAGAGGATAAGGGCATTAGAAGAGGCCATAAAAGAAAAGCGAAGGGTCATCGAAGAACTAAAAAGGGATATAAACCAGTCTGAGGTACAAAAGGTAGAGATACGATTGGAGATAGGGCATTTAAAGGAGACTATTTATTCCGCATACCAGGTAATATTAGAAGAGGAGATTAAGAAGATAAATCTCCAGGACTTAAACAAAGAAGAATTAGAGGCTACAGTGACTGGTCTTAAAGAGCGGCTCCATAGAATGGGGCCTGTTAATCTGGCTTCTATAGAGGAATATCAGGAACTAAATCAAAGATATGAATTCTTGACTACACAGGAATCTGATCTCACACAGGCATGTGAGACATTGCACAAGACCATTTCAAAGATAAATAATACGACAAAAGAGATGTTTTTGAGCACCTTTAATATAATAAATGAGAAATTTCAATATCTCTTTCATCTTTTCTTCCAGGGTGGAAACGCAAGGCTTATACTGACAGATGAAGGCAATGTATTGGAATCAGGGATTGAGATATTTGCTCAGCCACCAGGAAAGAGGGTCAGCCAGTTGGCCCTCCTCTCAGGAGGAGAGAAGGCACTTACAGCCCTGTCGCTATTATTTGCAACTTTCCTGGCCCGTCCTACCCCTTTCTGTGTGCTTGATGAGATTGATGCCCCCTTAGATGAGGCAAATACTGAACGATTTATTCACACCCTTAAGGATATGACAGAATTCTCACAATTCATTGTTATTACACATAATAAGCGTACAATGGAGGCTGCTGATACACTGTATGGTATCACCATGGAGGAGCCTGGTGTATCAAGGCTTGTGTCTGTAAATCTTGCGAGGTTGGTGCATGTGGAAGATACGGCTCTTGTTTCAGCCGCAGCTACTTAAGGCATGATAGTTCTGATGCCAGTACAACCTTATTTTTCCCCAGACTTTTAGCCATATACATTGCCTGATCAGACAGCTTGAGCAGCTCGATTTCGTCTTTGGCATGCTCAGGATAGCCTGCTATGCCAAAGCTTGCCGTAATCTTAAGGGCCAATCCATCTTCCCTGAGGAATACATGATTATTGATATCTGACTGGATCCTTTCTGCTATTTTACATGCCATTTCTACAGTGGTGTGCGGTAGTACAATTACAAACTCATCCCCTCCATAACGAGCTATAATATCTACATCCCTGAGGATGTTGACCAGTATACTTGCTACCTCAACCAGGGTCTTGCTACCCAATAGATGGCCATGCCTGTCGTTTACAAGCTTAAAAGAGTCTAAGTCCAAGAATACTACAGCAAATGTAGAGTGGTATCGTTTGCACCGTTTTACCTCTATGTCGAGGGCCCTGTAAAGGTACCTAAGATTAAACAACTTTGTTAAGTCATCCGTTATGGCAAGATTAGCCATCCTTTGATAAAGATTCGACCGTTCTATAGCAATCGCTGCCTGGTCAGCCAGTTTTAACATAAGTTCCATATCTTTTTTTGTGAAGGGTGTCCCATCCTTTTTATTTATTATCTCTAATACACCAATGGTCTTCCTTTTATTTATTATAGGCACACATAACACACTTTTCGGGATCAATTCCTTATTGACATTTTTGAAATAGCCAGAAAAATGGCTATCTTTTGATACGTCTTTGACCATTAATGGGCACCCATTTTCGGCAACCCAGCCTGGTATTCCTTCACCCATTGGTAATCGCAGGCCCTGTAATCCCTCGGGTTGTTTCCCTTTTGTTATTGCAAAATATATATCATTCCTCTCCTCATCTAAAAGGAGAAGAGACCATGCCTCTGACCGTACGAGCTTCTGAACATTATCCATTATAATATCCAATACCTTATCCAATTCCAGGGTAGAGGTGAGGGTCTTTCCGACATTAATAAAGAAGGAAAGCTCCTTTTTCAACTGCTTTAGTGCATCCCTGAGTTCTTTATTTTCCTGTCTGAGATCTCTCATGTTAGGTGATAAGAAAGGATATTATAATAGCATCGTTTTAACTGCAGATTATATATCGGCAGAAATAGAAAGGTCTTTTAGTCTAACTGGCACAACATTTTTTATACTTTTTTCCACTTCCGCAGGGACAGGGATCGTTCCTGCCGACCTTTTTGACACTCTTCTGTACAGGCTTTGCTGCGGATGATTCCCCACGATTAAGGCGCATAGCCTGAGGCATGATTGGACGTTGTTGGGGAACAGGTTCCTCTTTTACAAGCTGGATTTTGAATAATCGTTCCACAGCATCTGATCTTATAGTCTTTGTCATCTCATTAAACATCTCAAAACCTTCCATTTTGTACTCAGTTAGCGGGTCTTTTTGTCCATACCCCCTTAACCCAATGCCCTCTTTCAGATGATCCATAGCAAGCAGGTGGTCCTTCCAATGGGTATCAACCACCTGAAGAAGGACTATCTTTTCTATTCTCCTCATCATCTCTGTGCCAAATTCGTTCTCCTTGTGGTTGTAGGCCTTACGGCTATTTTCTAACAGGGCCTCCTTTAATCCTTCAATGCCAATATTATTAAGGTCTATCTCTCCATCCCTTGTCTCTATAGAGAGTTGTCTTGAAAGGGTCTCTTTCAGGCCCTTTATATCCCAATCCTCGGGATAGATATCTTTACCACAATAAACAGCCAATATGCCATCAAGGACGTCTTCTATCATATCAAATATGATATCTGTAAGCTTCTCCCCCTGCAGTATCTGCCTTCTCTGGCCATA
Source organism: Nitrospirota bacterium (assembly GCA_016212195.1). GTDB lineage: Bacteria > Nitrospirota > Thermodesulfovibrionia > JACRGW01 > JACRGW01 > JACRGW01. The sequence goes on along the minus strand of JACRGW010000067.1, from coordinate 1,021 downwards.
TATAACCTCCCTCTGTTGATTCATCACATCATCAAACTCAAGGAGATGTTTTCGTATATCAAAGTTATGCGCCTCAACCTTTTTCTGTGCACCTTCTATGGCCTTTGTAACCATTCTATGCTCGATAGGAGTCCCCTCCTCCATACCTAACTTATCCATCAAACTGGCAATCCTTTCAGAACCAAAAATACGCATCAGGTCATCTTCTAAGGATAAGTAGAAATGGGAAGAGCCGGGATCACCCTGACGTCCTGACCTACCACGAAGCTGATTATCTATCCGCCGGGCCTCGTGTCTTTCCGTACCTATTATATGAAGTCCTCCGAAATTGATGACCTCCTCCTTCTCCTTTTCGCACAGTACCTTAAACTCTTTATAAATCTTCTCTCTCTCTTCTACAGGAAGATCGGGTTGGGCCGCAAAACCCTTCTTTGCAAGAAAATCTGGATTGCCACCGAGGAGTATATCTGTGCCTCTACCTGCCATATTCGTAGCTATTGTTACTCCACCCTTCCTGCCCGCCTGTGCTACTATCTCTGCCTCAAGTTCGTGATATTTTGCATTCAAGACGGTATGTTTGATCCCCTTCTTCTTTAACAGGGCTGAAACCCTTTCAGACTTTTCGATGGATACCGTCCCTACTAATGCAGGTTGTCCCTTTTCATGACACTCTATTATCTCTTCTACTATAGCGTTAAACTTCTCCCGCTCTGTTTTGTAGACTACATCCGAGTGGTCTATTCGAATCATAGGTTTATTCGGGGGGATTACCAGAACTTCTAACTTATATATATTCTGAAACTCTGCGGCCTCTGTATCTGCTGTCCCTGTCATCCCTGCCAATTTATTATAGAGCCTGAAGTAATTCTGGAATGTGATAGTAGCCAGGGTCTGGTTCTCCTTTGCAATCGTCACATTCTCCTTTGCCTCTAATGCCTGGTGTAACCCATCGCTATAACGCCTTCCTGGCATAAGCCTGCCGGTAAATTCGTCTACAATAAGAACCTCACCATCTTTTACT
>JACRGW010000066.1 GCA_016212195.1 Nitrospirota bacterium | reverse complement strand
CGGTATGGAGTTTGATCGATATATCAGAGAACACCCTGAGTTTAGTAACCGAATCCCTGATAATGCCCATATTATCCTGCTAGTGGAGGGGGATGAAGAATTCAATGAATGGAGCATCAGAATAGGAAAAGAGCAAGCGGAAGAAAGACAGCGCCTCGTCTTTGTCACCATCAGAAAACTTGGTCCTGCTCATTCAAGAATCAAGGAATTGGATCTTGTAGCTGGATAAACAATCTTGCTTAACTGGTACCTCTCTGTCAGCCGGTCTGCGACGTAGTAGATATGCGGTTTTCCCCGAAAAAAATGTTTGACCAGCTCGGTCTTTCCCACCCGCCTCTTCCCATAGATAACAATGAAGTGCGGTCTGGCGGACGTATGTTTCTCCTCAAGGAAATCCATTTCCGCCTCGCGATTGATAAAAACCATGTCCGCCTCCATGCAAAAGGATACTCAAAGGTATTATACTTTGGAGTATCTCTTTAATCAAGGACCCGAATTGCTTTATCATAAATCTACAGCTTCAGGGGAGAAGTTAAAGAAGGGGTGGATACATTTTACTGAGGAGAACGAACAGGCTGAACTCAAATCCGGGGCTGCCCCATGCTGCGATCTTGAGGAGTTGGAACGTAGGAGGATTATATGGAAGAGACCTTCTCCGAGGAAGCATAGTCAGCAACAGTCTCATTTCCTTGATTTTTCTAAATGGGAGTAGTATCTTAATATCATGGAAATAAAACATCACCACATAAAATTTAAAGAATCTCCGGGAAAAGGCAACCCGATTGGATGGGAGTCAGAGATAAAAAAGATTAAGGGTATAAAACGTGTGACTATTGATATGGAAAAAGGGGATCTCATTGCTGAGTATGATCTCCTCGAATGCAGGGAAGAGGCTATAGAGAGAGGGATGTTGGAAGCCGGGTTTATATTGGATGTAAGCTTTAGGGAGAAGTTAAAGAGGGGGTGGATACATTTTACCGAGGAGAACGAACAGGCTGAACTCAAATCCGGGGCCGCCCCATGCTGCGATCTTGAGGAGTTGGAACGCAGGAGGGCTATGACCCAAAAGAAGAAGACCCCATGAAAATGCATAGCGAGCGCATTCCCCGCAGCTTGCTGCAGAGAGCTTCAATGACTTAGTAAGGTCTATGGTGTCCTAATGGTTTGCCTTATTTTTCAAAGAATATCCCGAGTTTTTTGGAGTATTTTGGATGGCGTAGTTTCCTTAATGCCTTTGTCTCAATCTGGAGTATCTTTTCACGGGATAGATTTAATTGTGCGCTAATCTCATCGAGGGAATATTTTTTCTCACCAATACCATACCTCATCATTAAAACCTTTTCCTCCTTCGGAGAGAGGGCAGAGAGTATCTCCTTTATTTCTCCTGTGAGTTCATCGCTGATAATCTCATCATGAGGGAGTGCTGCGCCCTTATCCTCAACAAAATCTTTTCTGAGACTCTCTCCTTCATCATCTACAGGAGTTTCGAGGGATACAGGCTCTTTTACTATATTCATAGCCTCTCTTACTGTATCAATGGGAAGCCCTGTCTTTTCAGCAAGTTCTTCATATGATGGTTCCCTGCCATTCTCCTGGATAAAAAGTTGTGATGCACGAATAATCTTTTTAATGGTTTCAAGCATATGAAGGGGGACCCGTATGGTCCTTCCCTGATCAGAAATAGCCTTCATTATGGATTGTCGTATCCACCATGTAGCATAAGTCGAAAGCCTGTAACCTTTCTGGTATTCAAATCTCTCAATAGCCTTCATTAACCCGATATTCCCTTCCTGTATAAGGTCAAGAAATGGCAGCCCTATGTTCTTATATTTACGAGCGATACTTACAACGAGCCGTTGATTAGCCTTAATAAGGCGCTCCTTGGCATCTTCGATGCGGACCTTCCATTCCTCTATTTTTTTAATTACTTCATCGGTCTCATTCATGCCTATATCTGGATGCCAGATAGAGGGTTTTTCCCTTTTGCTCTTATATAATTGTTCAATTATTCGTGTGAGTAAATTAGTCCGTTTGTCTATATCAGAAAGTAATCCGATTAGTCTCTGTTCCTCATATTTAATATCCCGGATCCTGTTTACCTCTTCTATTGCAACAATGATATCTTTTTTGTTCTCCTCTGCTCCACTCAGGATTTCTTCATCCTCATGATCATCAACCAAATCCACTCTCATACTTTCCCTGAGGTCATTTTGAAGTATATTGAGTTCATCGGGAATAAGTCTTGACCCTAAAAATTCCCTTATTATGCCAATCCTCCCCTCTTCTATCTTCTTTGCGAGTTCAAATTCTTCTTCCTTTGTAAGGAGTGGAACGGACCGGATCTCTTTAAGGTATGCCTTTTCCGGATCGGAAACAGGGCTATCAGAATTTATCCCCTTCTTTTTTAAAGGGATTTTGTGTTCATCAGACCCTGATTCAGGATAGATGTCATCTATCTTTTTTTCATTATCCAAACCTATTTCTCCTGGCGGGGCCCTAATCTAAAAAGAGGAATTTT
>JACRGW010000065.1 GCA_016212195.1 Nitrospirota bacterium | reverse complement strand
TCTGTTATGATGACAATGGTTGTTGGATGTGTGATATATGCTATTTATTTTATTCCGATATTGGCTCTGGACAACATTACGAACATCAGAATTTTTGTTAATAATAATATCTTCCTGCTATCTTCCTTTATTGGCGGACTGGCCTGGAGGTATGTCAACCAAAATCTTCTCATTAAAAAGCTCTCCCTTGAATACGACCTCGCCAAGGATAAAGAACAACTGAAGGTTTATTCCCACCAACTCGAAGACCTTGTTGCTGAGAGGACGAAAGATCTCTCCATCTCTGAGCAAAGATTCAGGGGGCTTTTCGATAATGCGAATGATGGTGTTGTTGTATTAGATAAAGACGGAATTATAATCAATGTGAATAAGAGGTTCTGTGAACTTCATGGTTTTGAGAAGGATGCTTTAATTGGAACACCTGTCAGGCTTATTGAGGTTGAAAGTCAGGATGGCAAAAAGGAAGAGAGAATGGATAGGATCTTAAATGGAGAATCCTTTGTCTTTGAGACTGAGCATTATAGAAGGGATGGAACCAAAATTCTCCTTGAGGTAAGCTCGAAGGCTATAGATATTGCTGGAGAATTATATATTCAGTCATTCCACAGGGATATTAGTGATAAGAAAAGGTTACAGGAGCAACTATTTCAATCTCAGAAGATGGAGTCAATAGGAGTCCTGGCTGGAGGTATAGCACATGATTTTAATAATATACTTACAGCCATACTCGGACATGCAGAATTGTTGCATGAATATAGTGATCTGGATGTTTCTTCAAGGCAGAAGGTTAAGACCATTGAAAATTCAGCCCGAAAGGCAGGTCAGATGGTCTCAAAGCTCCTGAGTTTTGCCCGTAAGGGTAGCTTAGAAATTCTACCGATCAGCCTGAATAATGTTATAAATGACACAATAGAGCTTGTTGGAAAGATGATGGCCAATAGAAAGATAAGTGTAAAGATGGAACTCGATGAGAAGATTTCTGCGATTTATGGCGATAGTAACCAGATTGAGCAGGTAGTTATGAACCTTATTTTAAATTCTGCCGATGCTATGCACGATGGTGGTACTATAACGGTCTCTACCTCTTCAGTAGATCTCCAGAGTAAAGCTTCCCATGTACATCCACTCCTTAATCCCGGGAAATATGCAGTGTTAAGTGTATTTGATACAGGTACAGGCATCACTGATGAAGTAAAGAACAGGATGTTTGAACCTTTCTTTACAACCAAGGAACCTGGAAAGGGAACAGGATTAGGGCTAGCTATGGTATACGGGATTGTTAAGGAACATAAGGGTGTGATTAATGTTGAAAGCCAGATAGGAAAAGGTACGACCTTCGAGATATATCTTCCAGCATCTGATAGTGTCGTTCATAAGGTAGAGAAAGCTCCAGATTATTCTATGGCAGGGCAGGAAAAGATATTAGTAATAGATGACGAGTCGGATGTATTGAATTTTGTAAAAGAGGTTCTTGATGCACAGGGATACAGTGTTATAGTCACAGATAACCCTATATATGCACTCGATATCTTCAAGCAGATACATGATAGTATAGACCTTGTTATAACAGATATAATTATGCCTTTGGTTAACGGGAGAGAGTTGATTAAACATTTCAAGATGATTAAACCAGAAGTCAAGGTTATAGGAATCTCTGGTTATGATGCAGGAAAGATAGGGAAAAAAGATAGGGACATAGATGCCTTTATAAGGAAGCCCTTTGAAAGCATCTATCTGCTTTCAACCATAAGAAGGGTTCTTGATTCAGAGGTTCAAAAGGGTGTTGATTTAAGCAAGTAGTATATCTTATCGCCGAAATTATAAGTTAATATCTATTTAAATCCTGCTGTTTGTCAATCATGAACAGCCTGTTGAAAAACTCGAAAACGCTCTAAAATGTCATGCTGAATTTATTTCAGCATCTCATAAAATCAAAGTATTATTAGACCCTGAAACAAGTTCAGGGTGACACATCGGTCATTTTCAACAGCCTGTGAAGATACTTCCCTTTATGTACATTAACCTTTAAGATGCAAACATGGAGACTTATAGATAGCGGCCCTAAAAGGGCTTCTCTCAATATGGCGATAGACGAGGCTATTGCTGAATCTGTCGCAAAGGGCCTATCACCACCAACCATCAGATTTTATGAATGGAGGCCACCTGCAGTATCTATAGGTTATTTCCAGAAAATCGAAGAGATAGATCAGAGAAAATGTCTTATTAAAAATTACGATATAGTCCGCAGGCCAACAGGGGGAAGGGCGATACTGCATAATAGAGAACTTACCTATAGCGTTATATTCAATACAGATAATCCTATTTTTTCTACGACTGTTATGGACACTTACAAAATCATACATCAAGGCCTTCTGATAGGGTTAAAGAAACTGGAACTTATGGCTGAGATGGTTTCGGGAAGGGAAAGAAAGGAAATCAGGTCTTCTGCCTGTTTTTTCTCCCCTTCGATCTATGAGTTAACAATCGGAGGGAAAAAGATAATAGGGAGTGCACAGAGGAGGTGGCAGAAGGTGGTACTTCAGCAGGGTTCGATCCTTCTCGATCTTGATATAGAAGGTCTTTTCACAATCCTTTCTCAGGCGGATAGGGAGTCCTTCATAGTAGAGGCAGCCCAGAAGATGACATCTATCAACAAAGAACTGGGCAGGGCGATCGAAATAAATAAGGTCAAGAAAGTGATGAAAGATGGTTTTGAAGATGCCCTTGGAATAAGTTTACAACCTGATGTTTTAACCGATTATGAAACAGTGTTGGCTTTTAAACTTTCCCGTGAGAAATATTCGAATCGGGATTGGAACCATAAGAGATGAGCAAAGCAGTAGACAGAATACAGTATGCAGCATAAAGTATACTACTGTCTACTTTATTTAATCAAGACCCCTGCATATCCAACAACATGATGGTAATCGCCGCTCACATCTCCAGAGGTCATGTACTTTACCTGAACTGCAGATTTTGCACCGAGGATAATGCTTGCCTTGAGCATCGCCACTGTCGGCGCGAAGCCGCACATGGATATCCCCTCTCTTAAGACAGTCCTATGGAGTCCTTCAGGGTCTAAGGCAAGGACTCTTTCGAGGGCATTCTGGTCCTTTTTCCTCGCTTCTTTATCAGATTCATAATGGGTCATATCAGAACTGGCAACTATGATTACAGGATAGGCGGTTGCCTTAATAGCATCGGCTACCGCCCTCCCCAATTCAAGACAGTCATCTAAATCTGTTGTCATCATTGTTATAGGCACTATTTTAAATTCCTTGGAAAAAAACTGCATAAAAGGGATCTGAACCTCTAAGGAATGTTCCCTTAAATGTGCATATCTGTCGTCCTCTATCTCGTTGGAGGCCTTAAGGATTTTTTCAGAGAGAGATTCGTCTATTCTTACAATTCCATTAGGCATCTCCCACTCCCCGGAGGCCATAATAGAAATAGGTTTCCCAAGTCCTGTATGGTTAGGTCCGATTAGGAGAAAGGTTTGAGGAAACTCTATTCTTGAATAGAGAGCCCCTGCAACTATTCCTGAATACATCAGGCCTGCATGGGGGGAAAGCATCCCTATAACCTTTTCTCTCTTGAGACCTTTCTCGATACACCTTTCCACCTGGGACTCAAGCATCTCAGGAGAGTCAAAATAAAACTGGCCGGCTACAGCAGGCATCCTTTTCATGGATTATTCCTCCTTAAATAACTCTGCCATATACCCCTGTCTGAAGTTCTTTAAAGACCTTTCCCTTTATAGTCTTTGGTTCCGCAACAATCACTTGATTCAGATTGAAAAGTACAGAGAAGATTTTTGATTTGAAGGGAAGTTCTGAAAGCGGGCTTGAAGGTGGAATATGGATGGATGAAGTGGAAAGGGATATTTTTGTTACCGGCAGGCTTCTATAGAAGATCACACCCTCTCCCTTCATTTCTATAAGAGGAAGATGGAATCCAAAAGGCAGGCTCGGAGTTATCGGTATAACCCTGAGGGATATATAAGAGGGGAAACCTTCTCTTACACAAAGGGAGATCCCATGTCCTTTTTTCTCCCATATCAATTCCTGTCTTTTTATAGGTTCAAGAGGGTTGAGGTAGAATCCTTTCTTTTCCTTGTATCGGGTAAAGGCTGTAATAATGCTGAACTCATGAATGGATGATGCTGAACCACATTCTGAATGGTGTTGGATTCCCTTTAGGGCAGGATCTTGGATTTGATGATCCATGTGGTAAAGGGCACCAAAAAAACCGCCCAGGGTATAATCGGGCAATACCTCTATGACTTGAAGCGGCTCAGAAATATAAGGTGTTACGGATTTTGAAGGAGTAAGGTAGAGGATCAGAAACCCCTTTCCTTTTTCCATCTCTCTATGAACCATAATTCTACCTTTCCAATAATTCGTAAAGAGTGCAAAAAACATAGGGTAGGGGAGGCTTTAGCCTCCCAAGATAAAATCTGTTAAATGGGCGACTAAAGTCGCCCCTACCCCTACCCTAAATCTATAAAAAGTATATTCCTAAAGTATATAATTTGTCAAATACCGTGGTATGAACCAGAACGGTTCATACCGTGGACAGGAAATATATTCTTTTTTTGCCCGAGATTATTTACTTGACAAAGATTATCGTAATATTATAAAAAACACTTCAATATTAAAATCTAATTTCAGGGGGTAAATTATGAGCCGTACAAACTATTTTTTTACTTCAGAGTCTGTAACAGAAGGACATCCGGATAAGATCGCAGACCAGATCTCAGATGCCGTCCTTGATGCGATTATGGAGAAGGATCCTGCAGGGAGGGTAGCCTGTGAGGCACTGGTTACGACAGGTCTTGCCTTCGTAGCAGGTGAGATAACTACGAATTGTTATGTCTCGATCCCGGATATCGTGAGGGATACAATTCGGGATATAGGCTATACAAGGGCAAAGTATGGTTTCGATTATGAGACCTGCGCTGTGATCACGAGCATCCATGAGCAGTCATCCGATATCGCCATGGGGGTTGATATCGGAGGTGCAGGAGACCAGGGTCTTATGTTTGGCTTTGCCTGTAATGAGACCCCTGAACTTATGCCCATGACGATAATGCTCGCCCATAAATTAGTGAAGAAACTGACAGAGGTACGTAAACAGGATGTCCTTGGATATATCAGGCCCGATGGAAAATCTCAGGTTACAGTAGAATACAAAGATGGGAAGCCATTCAAGGTAAGGACGGTGGTGGTATCTACCCAGCATAGCCCTGATATCACTTTGAAGGAGCTAAGGGAAGATATTATTGAAAAGGTAGTAAAGCCTGTTATCCCTCCTGAACTCCTCGATGAGGATAATATAACATATCATATAAATCCAACAGGGAGATTTGTGATAGGTGGGCCTATGGGGGATACTGGTCTCACAGGAAGAAAGATCATCGTTGATAGTTATGGAGGTGTAGGAAGCCATGGAGGAGGCTGCTTCTCCGGAAAGGACCCATCCAAGCTTGATAGATCAGCCTCTTATATGGCGCGGTATATCGCTAAGAATCTTGTAGCATCAGGGATAGCAGAAAGGTGTGAGGTACAGATTGCATATGCGATAGGTGTTCCCGAACCGGTCTCTATTCTTGCTGATACCTTTGGTACAGGTAAGATCCCCCAGGAAAAGATAATCAAGCTTATCAGGGGGCATTTTAATATGACACCGGCTGAGATAATAAAGACCCTCGATCTAAGACGACCTATCTACAAAAAAACAGCGGCCTATGGTCATTTCGGAAGAAATGATTCAGACTTCACATGGGAAAAGACAGATCTGGCAGCGACATTAAAGAAGGAAGCAGGCCTGTAAGAATATACCCCTCACCCTAACCCTCTCCCACAAGGGGAGAGGGGAGTATTAGGTAACCCTCTTGCACAAGGGGAGAGGGAACTCTCTTTTGTTTCCCCTCCCTTGATGGGAGGGGATGGAGGGGAGGGTGAGTTATGATAATAGCATAAAACAGGAGGGAATGTGAAATATCACGTAAAGGATATCAATCTTGCAAAACAGGGCAGATTGAAAATAGAATGGGCTAACGAAGGTATGCCTGTCCTTAACTATATAAAAGAGAGATTCAGTCAGACAAAACCATTGAAGGGTCTGAAACTCTCCGCCTGTCTCCATATAACCTCTGAGACTGCTAACCTGGCTGATACCCTTAAGGCTGGTGGTGCTGATGTGGTTCTGTGCGCCTCCAATCCATTAAGCACACAGGATGATGTGGCGGCATCCATAGTTAAGGATCTGAAGGTCCCTGTTTTTGCTATAAAGGGGGAGGATAATAGGACCTATTATAGCCATATAAAGGCAGCCCTCGATCATCGGCCTATGATCACAATGGATGACGGTGCTGACCTTGTCTCGACCATGCATACTGAGAGGAGAAAACAGATTGGTAATATCTTAGGAGGTACAGAGGAGACGACAACAGGTGTCATAAGGTTAAGGAGCATGGCTAAGAAAGGTGTTCTCGGTTATCCCATCATAGCGGTGAACGATGCAGATACAAAACATTTCTTTGACAACCGTTATGGTACAGGACAATCAACCATAGATGGAATACTCAGGGCGACAAGTCGTATGCTTGCAGGCACAAATTTCGTTGTCTGTGGTTATGGATGGTGCGGCAGGGGGGTCGCTATGAGGGCACAGGGCATGGCTGCAAGGGTTATTGTTACAGAGGTTAACCCCTTAAAGGCAATAGAGGCGACAATGGATGGATATTCGGTGATGCCTATGACTGAGGCTGCAAAGATAGGTGATTTCTTTGTGACAGTTACAGGTGATATAAATGTGATAACAAAGGAGCATTTTCTTTCGATGAAGGATGGAGCAGTTATATGTAATTCAGGCCATTTTAATGTGGAGATAGATATACCTGCCCTCGAAAGGATTGCTAAGAAAAAGCGGAGGATAAGGGAGTTCGTTGATGAATATACGCTTCCAAAAGGGAAGAAGATAAACCTTCTTGGCGAGGGGAGGCTTGTGAATCTTGCCGCAGCCGAAGGTCACCCTCCGTCAGTTATGGATATGAGCTTTGCCAATCAGGCCCTCTCTGTTGAGTACCTTCTGAAGAATTGTAAGAGGTTAAAGAGTGACGTCTATGAGGTTCCCCAGAATATAGACAGAGAGATAGCGAGGCTTAAACTCG
>JACRGW010000064.1 GCA_016212195.1 Nitrospirota bacterium | reverse complement strand
CAACGTGTATTTGCCAAGGCTATTGTCAAGAAGGGCGGACTCGACGAGGGGGACATAAGCCTGATAAACCGTGAAAAGAAGGAGATAATCCGCGAGAGCGGGGCATTGGAGTTTTTCCCGGCAACTGAGACCATTAACCAGATTGGAGGACTTGACATCATTAAAGGATGGCTCAAATCCAGAGAACGGTGTTTCAGCCAGGAGGCGATAGAATACGGCATACAGGCGCCAAAAGGGCTTCTCCTGATGGGTATCCCGGGAACGGGAAAGAGCCTTACCGCCAAGGTGATTGCAGGCTTGTGGAGACAGCCGCTCCTCAGGCTGGATATGGGCGCTATATTCGGGAGTTTGGTGGGGCAGAGCGAGGAGAATATCAGGAAGGCGATCGGGCTTGCTGAGACAGTAAGCCCATGTATCCTCTGGATTGATGAAGTGGAGAAAGGGTTGTCTGATGGCGGAGGAGATTCAGGCACAGGTTCGCGGGTCTTTGGGACACTCCTCTCGTGGATGGAGGACAAGACAAAGCCTGTATTCGTAGTAGCTACTGCTAATGACATAAATCGTATCCCGCCTGAATTCTCCCGCGCAGGCAGGTTTGATGCCATCTTCTTCCTTGACCTGCCAACATTAAAGGAGCGGAAAGAGATATTCACTGTGCATCTCTTAAAACGTCGTCCTGTATTGGACAGGTATGACCTCAATAGCATTTCCTCTGCCAGTGAAGGGTATGTAGGGGCAGAGATCGAGCAGGCGATAGAGTCAGCCATGGTCAGGGCATTCAATGAGAGCCAGAGGGAGTTTACCACCGAAGACATCCTCAAATCCCTTAAGGAGATAGTCCCGTTGAGCAAGAGTCAGGTGGAGAACATAAACAGACTCCGTCGTTGGCTTGAGGAGGGGAAGGCGAGATCTGCCTCCCCGCCTGGAGAGCAGGTAAAGATACAGGACTTCAATGTCCCGCCAAAGATAGAGGTGCCTTAAAAGTTTAATGATGATGATGAGGAGGAATAATAATTATGAATGTTCAAACACTCAAACGGATTGAAGATGTCTTTGATAAACTTCCGGAAGAAAAAAGGGAAGAGATAGTTGATTTTGCAGAATATCTTTTTAATAATTATCAAAAAAAGGTCTTAAAAAAGACAATTCTTCGTGATATCCGCACATTTGATCTGGGATGTGATGTAATCATAGACCGTGAAGAAATTTATAGAGAACGGGGGATGTAAGATGTACGCCATAGATACTAATTTGCTTGTATACGCCCATAATATATCTTCGCCATTTCATAAAAAGGCATTAAAATTTATCCGAAAGGCACTAAAGGGGGAATATGATACAGGAATCCCGCTTCAGGTATTGTTTGAATTTGTTAATGTAATTACACGTCAGAGTTTAATAACTCCTCTTCCTATTTTGGAAGCCATCGAAGTTATAGAAACTTATCTTAATGCAGAAAATGTTACGATCATCTATCCAAAGATTAGTCAGGGAAAAACATTTATCGAATTGATGAGACAAGTATCTTCGAGAAAGAAGGTCTTTGATGTGGTTTTATCTGCCACTCTCAAGGATAATAACATAGAAGGACTTTATACAGTAAATATAGATGATTTTAAGGAGTTTGAGTTCTTGAAAGTTGAGAATCCATTGGAGTGAGGTAATTATGGAAAACCATTTACCGCCGAAGGCGGTCGAATTTTTTTGGGTCTTTCGTATTTTAGTTGAAAAAGACATTTAACCACAGAGGCACAGAGGCACAGAGAAGAATGAAACAATAATGAGTTTTAGTTCAGGCTTATAATAGATTGAATTTATTGATTTTTCTCTTGTCGAAAAGATAAAGTCATTGCCGGCCGGAAAGAAAACTGAAGCTCTCGATTTCATAGAGTTCTTACAGTATAAGGCATCTGTAAAGCATAAACGTAGAGGACTCAAGGGTCTCTGGGCTAACCTCGGAATTAAAATAACTGAGAAGGATATTACCGATGTCCGTAAGGAAATGTGGGGAAACTTCCCTGAAGAGATATTTTAATGGCGTCATTGATGCTGGATACCCTCGATTCAGGACTCAGGGTTCTAAGTTGTTGCAATCGACAGCAATGCAGCCTGGACCCTTAGAAGCATTTCACGGGATATATTGCCTGACATGCCCGATAGGCTAATAGCGGCCACTGCGTTTCATTTAGGTTTTCCTTTGGTTATGTGATCGGAAAATCAGAAAATCAGGTATCGAGGTTATCTGGTAAATATACTCCGT
>JACRGW010000062.1 GCA_016212195.1 Nitrospirota bacterium | reverse complement strand
TTATTACAGGGATTACACCTAAACCTATAAGGGTTTCGATTGTATTTCTGGCATAGAGGTAACGTCTCCTTTCCGAAAGGTCTTCCCTTGTGAGAAGAACCTGGGCAACCTTCTTTCCATAGGTCTCAAAACTTTTCTCATATGCCCACATGAGGCGGCTCTGACCAACTGCTGCTACTGCCTGCTTCATTTTTATTTCCTTTGGTCTTTCAACCAAAGAAAGCCTTCCCATCCCTGCAGCAATAGCCCCTGATGATACAATCACCACCTCTTTATCTATATTGCTTATCTCTTTTGCTAAGGAATCAATCCTACTCTGGTTTATACCTTCCTTAGAAGCGAGGACAGTGCTCCCTATCTTTATCACTACCCTTTTAGCGGACTTTATTAATTCTTCCCTTATGTTCTCCATCAGGTCCATATCCTTTCTATTTGCTGGGCTTGACCCTTAGTCTTCGATCTTAATCCTTCAACCTTAATCGAAAGATAGGAAAGTAAGTCGTTTATCCCTTTTCCAGTTATGGCAGAGATAGGGAAAACCCTGTATCCTGATTCCTCACAGAATTTCTTCAGGCGGAGAAGTTTGTCACCTTTTCCCATGACATCTATCTTATTGGCTACTACAACCTGATGTCTTTCTACAAGGGATGGATCGTAGAGACCGAGTTCTCTATTTATGATTTTAAAATTCTCGATCGGATCCCCAGGGCTATCTTCCGATACATCAACAAGATGAGCAAGGATAGAAGTCCTCTCCACATGCCTCAAAAACTGAAAGCCAAGTCCAGCACCCTTATGTGCCCCTTCGATAAGGCCAGGGATATCTGCAACAACAAAGCCCCTGAACTCACCATGTCTGACCACACCTAAAACTGGTGATAGTGTTGTGAACGGATAGTCTGCTATCTTCGGTCTTGCAGAAGATATGGCAGATATAAGAGTGGATTTCCCTGAATTCGGCATCCCGATAAGACCCACATCTGCTATCAATTTCAGTTCTAATAGCAACCATCTTTCTTCACCTTCCTCACCAGGCTGGGCGAATCTTGGTGCCTGCCTTGTAGAGGTTGCGAAGAAGGCATTACCTTTACCACCCCTTCCACTTTTAACAGCAATAACCTCCATCCCTTCCTCTGTAAGGTCTGACAGGATCTCACCTGTATTGAAATCTTTAACTATGGTTCCAACAGGGACATGGATAATAATATCAGGTCCATTCTTCCCGTGTTTATTCTTTCCCTTACCATGTTCACCTCTCTTTGCCCTGTAATGGAGATGATATTTGAGATCAAGCAGCGTATTGAGATCCTCTGTGGATTTTACGATTATATCTCCTCCCTTTCCGCCATCACCGCCATTAGGCCCTCCCCTCGGGACATACTTCTCCCTTCTGAAGCTTATGCAGCCCTTTCCACCATCACCTGCCTTCACAAAGATCTTTACCTGATCGGTGAACATAAATTGATTCTAAAATGGGTTCAAGGGTTCCAGGATTCAAGGGTTAAGTTCCAATTAGTTCTGTAGACTTTATTAGTACAGTCATTCCCGCGAAAGCGGGAATCCAGACATCGTTCCTGCAAGAGAGGGAAACTACACAAAGAACTGGATTCCTGCCTACGCAGGAATGACGACTTATTTGAAAACCCTCAAGCCCTTGAATCTTTAAGTAAGATAAAAGATAATCCAATATCTCTAAAAAGGCAATAGAATATTTTTTGGTCGGAACAGGAAATTTTGGTAGGGAGTATTAGAAAATTCGGGGATTAAAATTGCTGAGGTGTTTGATGCACGATACATGATAAAAGTTTAAAAAATCATGCATCATGCATCCTGCATCCTGTATCATGGATACTTATGAGAGGGCGTATATGCTAACTCTTGTTCTGTTCCTTCCGTTTTCGAATTTCACAATACCATTAATCTTTGCGTAAAGGGTATCGTCACTACCTCTCCCGACATTCAGACCCGGATGGATTCTTGTCCCTCTCTGTCGAACAAGTATACTTCCTGCACTCACAATCTGACCTCCGTATCTTTTTACACCAAGCCTCTGGCCTGCACTGTCCCTTCCGTTTCTTGAACTTCCGACACCTTTCTTATGTGCCATATTTCTTACCTCCTACTTTAATCTCTTTAACCCTTATTTGGGTATAAAGCTGTCTGTGTCCCCTTGTTTTCCTGTAGTTTTTTCTCCTCTTCATCTTAAAAACAGTGACCTTATCCAATTTTCCATGAGAAACAACCTCAGCAAGAACCTTTGCCTTGTCAAGGATTGACTTTTCGACCGAAATATCTTTGCCTTCACCTATGGCAAGGACTTTTTGAATCTCTACTGTATCGCCTTCCTTGGCATCTAACCTTTCTACCTTGAGGAGATCACCCGGAGCCACTCTATATTGTTTGCCGCCTGTTTCAATAACTGCTAACATTTACACCTCCAGATTTTTTTAACATATTCCTTATAAAACTGTCAAGATATTTGGTTTAATTTCTGGTGCCCCTGGGGTGACTCGAACACCCGACACAAGGTTTAGGAAACCTCTGCTCTGTCCAAACTGAGCTACAGGGGCACGAACTAAAAGTTTCAAGTTGAAAGTTGAAAGTTATTAGTATGTTATCAATGAGAGGACATTGTATCCATCGAGGTGGTTTCTCCCCCTGAGTTCTGCGAGCTCGACGAGGAAGGCTATACCCACAATTAAACCTCCAAGAAGCTTTACAAGTTCTATAGTAGCCGAAATTGTTCCACCTGTAGCAAGAAGATCATCGACTAAAAGAACCCTCTGTCCAGGGGTTAATGCATCCTGATGGATGGTGAGGGTATCTGTGCCATACTCAAGTTCATATTTAGCCTCATAGATGTCGCTCGGGAGTTTCCCTGGTTTACGGACAGGTACAAAGCCAGCCCCGAGTTGAAAGGCAACAGGGGCACCAAGGATAAAACCCCTTGACTCTATACCGATAACCTTCTCTATTCCTTCATCCTGATAGAAAGAGGCAATCTTATCTATCGCCTTCTTGAATGCCGCCGGGTCTTTTAAAAGTGTGGTTATATCATTAAAAATAATACCTTCCTTCGGGAAATCAGGTATATCCCTTATCTTCGATTTCAGATCCAACATATTTCCCTCCTATAGTATAGTTTCTGGTTTAACCTTTCTCTTTTTAAGAAGAAATCTCAGTTTATTGAGGGCTGAATATTCTATCTGCCTTACCCTCTCCCTTGTAACGCCAAAGATCTGACCTACTATCTCAAGTGTCTTTGGCTCTCCGTCTTCAAGTCCAAACCTTAATAATATCACCCTTTTTTCGTTTTCAGAGAGCAGTTGTAACCAGTTGACTATCAGCTTATGTCTTTCTAATTCTTCAGTTATTTGAGCAGGAGACTGTGAAGTAAGATCCTCGATGATGTCCTTAAGCAATCCCCCTTCGTTATCTCTTAGAGGTGTGTCTAAAGAATATATTCTCCTGATCATCTGCTGTAAATCCCTTACATGGTCAACGGCTGTCTTCATCCTTTCAGCTATCTCATCCGTAGTGGGTTCTCTGCCGAATCTCTGTATGAGGTACCTGACAGCCTTGATATAGTTATTTATAGAATCAGAGATATGAACAGGTACCCTTATCATGCTTGACTGATTTACCAGTGCCCGCTCGATCGCCTGTCTTATCCACCAAGAGGCATAGGTGCTGAATTTATAACCCTTCTCATATTTGAATTTCTCCACTGCCTTGATTAAACCCAGATTACCTTCTTCTATTATATCAGGCAGAGGAAGTCCTCTGTTCATATACCTTTTCCCGATATTTACGACGAGTCTTAAATTAGCTTCAATCATCCTCTGTTTTGCTTCCTTATCCCCTTCACTTATCCTTTTGCCTATTTCCATCTCTTCCTCTTTAGACAGAAGGGGAGACATCCCTATCTCTTTGAGATAGAGTTTCAGGGCATCAGGCCCTCCTTCGTAGGAAGCCTTTTCTTCACCTTCTTCTCCTGTATCAAGTTCAGGATCTTCATCCAGCCCGCAGGGTCCTGTGGAAATGTCAATCTCTTCTTCTGCTTCAGACCTTGAAGAAGGATTAATAAATTCTTTATCTTCTCTAAATGAATCCATAAATTTATCAAACCCCAGATAATATTCCGAAGGCTTTCTCCACCGCCTCTTTAGGAGTACTCACCCTGATTATACTTTCATCTAATTCCCATGAGCCGATGCTTATAATCCTTTTATTAAGAGTGAGCCCAAAGGCTATCTCTGAAAGTGTTCCGTAACCCCCTGAAACAGCAATGAGTATATCAGAAGATCTTGCTATTATGATATTCCTTGCATAACCAATCCCTGTGACGATAGGGATATCTATATAACGATTTGCCTCATCAGTATTGTCTCCAGGGAGGATTCCTATAGTTATCCCACCTTCTTCCTTAGCGCCTTTACAGGCAGCTTCCATAACACCTCCGAGACCACCGCAGAGCAGAAGTCCACCCTTTCTGGCTATTTCCCTGCCTACTTCCATCGCTGTTGTAGCTATCTCCTGAGAACACTGCCCGGATCCGATTACACCTATAATTGTTCTTCTCAAGTCTAACTCCGATTGATGGTTATCTGAACCCTGAATCAATATGGTCGGGGCGATCCCGATAAAAAAGTCGGGATGGGCGGATTCGAACCGCCGGCCTCTTCGTCCCGAACGAAGCGCGCTGAACCAAACTGCGCTACATCCCGTCAATATTTTATTTTATATCGGGACGACACCAGTTCCCCCGCACCAAGGTTGGTTCGGGGCGGGCCGAACCGTGTGCGCTACTCCCGATATAATCGGGACGCTACACCCTGTAAATATCACTATAAAATGGTATAGGTATTGATGTCAACAATGAACTTGATTCATAGGTTATGCAGGGCCTATGTCTTTTTCCTTCTTCTCTATTAATTTCCTTATCTTATTGAGGAGGATGTCTTCGATATGATGAGTTTCTATATAATCATCTGCACCGTAGAGTGATACAGGCTCCCTTCGGTATCTTGTGGCATCGTATGTAGATGCGATAAGAATAACCAGAATCCCTTTCGTTTCATGCATACTTTTGATCCTGTTACAGAGTTCGAAGCTATATATCTTGGGAAGGGCTACATCGAGCAAAACCAAAAAGGGTCTTTCCTTCTCAATATTTGCCATTGCCTCAATGCCATCAGAGGCTGTTACTACTTCATATCCTCCCTCTTTCAGGATAGCCTCCATGGTTTTTCTGATAACCTCTCCATTATGGGCAACAAGTATTTTTCTCATACCGAATTTCCTCGAAACATGGTCAAAGCCTCGTTTTCTTAAGGAATAATTTTATAAGGAGAACCCCAGCAAGAAATCCTCCTATATGTGCGAACCAGGCAACCCCACCGCCACCTCCATACAAGCCTTTACTCAGGAGTCCGCTTACAAACTGTATTACTATCCAGAAACCTATAACTATGACAGCAGGGATCTTTATTACCTGTATGAAGAATCCAAAAAAGATTAGTGTATGGATTCTTGCCCTGGGGAAGAGAACGAGATAAGCTCCTAGAATACCTGATATGGCACCACTTGCCCCGATCATAGGCAACATTGAAGATGGATCGGAAAGGGCAAGGGTATAAGTGGCGATTACACCGCAGAGCAGATAAAAGATGATGAATCTGAATATGCCGAGCTTATCTTCTATGTTATTGCCGAATATCCAGAGGTAAAGCATATTTCCTGCTAAGTGAAGAAATCCACCATGAAGGAACATTGCTGTGAAGAGGTTGACTGCAATAGGAGTACCTATTCCTTCATTCCCATGTAAGAGGCGATAAGGAATGACACCATAAGTGTATATTACAGCATTAGAATCAGTGCCTGAGGATATCTGAAATAAAAAGATGATAGTGTTTATGACGATTAAAATTATAGTAATAATGGGAAAATGGATTGTAGGATTATCATCCTTATAAGGAATCATAAATACTTAAGCTCAGCCTTTATCTATAAAAAATGAAAGAATCTTCGTCAGTATATCTTTGAGGTTTTTCCTTTCAACGATTAAATCTATCATTCCGTGATCAAGTAAGAACTCTGCCCTCTGAAAACCTTCGGGGAGGGTCTGTTTAATGGTCTGTTCAATAACCCTCGGACCTGCAAAACCTATCAGAGATCTGGGCTCTGCTATTATTATATCCCCCAGCATGCCAAAGCTCGCGGTCACACCACCAAAAGTGGGATCGGTAAGGATAGAGATATAAGGGATTTTTTTCTCTTCCAAACGGGCTATGGCAGCAGCTGACTTTGCCATCTGCATGAGTGATAGTATCCCTTCCTGCATCCTTGCCCCGCCTGAAGACGAGACGATAATGAGGGGAATGTTGTTTTCTATAGCCTTTTCTACTGACCTGAAAATCTTTTCACCCACTACTGAGCCCATGCTACCACCCATAAAGGAGAAGTCAAGAACAGCCAGGACGACAGGGTAACCGTTTATTCTGCCCTCTCCTGTAGTAATAGCATCCTTCTTACCTGTCTTTCTTTCAGACTCCCTGAGCCTATCCCTGTATTTCACGATGTCCTTAAAGTTCAGCGGGTCTTTTGAGGAGATGTCTTTATCCATTTCTAAGAATGTTCCCTCATCAATAAGAAGGTCTATTCTCTCCTTAGCAGAGATACGGAAATGATAGTTGCATTTGGGGCATACCTTGAGGGACTTTTCGACCTCCCTTTTATATACGATTTCCTTGCAATTGTCACACTTGACCCATGCCCCTTCAGGGATCTTGACCCTTTTAACAGGTGTCTTTTCTTTCTGGATCTTATCTTTTTTAAACCAGGCCATACCTTAATCAGTTATGAGTTTGGAGTTAAGAGTTTAGAGTTGTGATTTTTTTCAAACTCCGAACTCCCCGGCCTCGCTCCGCGAAGCGGGGCGGGCCGAACTCTGAACTTCCTTTATTCCTTCTGAGAGGGTTTTCACGAATTCCCCAACCTTATTGACTATGGATGGGCTTCCAAGGTTTTCTTCGATAACCCTCACGATGGCGCTGCCGATGATTATACCATCTGCCCACTCTGAAATCTTCTTAGCTTCCACTGCTGTAGAGATTCCGAAACCTACTGCTATCGGTTTATCAGTGACCTCCCTTATCTTCTCGAGAGAGTTTTTTATTTGATCTATTCCCTCTATCTTTGCCCCTGTAATTCCTGTGATAGAGACATAATAAATGAAACCCCTCGAGGCATTTGTTATCATACTGATCCTCTCAGGGGTGCTCGTTGGTGCTAATAAAAATATTGTATCAAGGCCGTTCATTTTTGAGGTCTTTATAAAATCCTTTGCCTCTTCAAAGGGGAGGTCTGGAATTATAACTCCATCTACTCCAGATGTTACGGCATCCTTTATGAAGTCCTCATCACCATATTTAAATATGGGGTTGTAATATGTCATAAGGACCAGGGGGATCGTTGTCTTCTCCCTAATCCTTTTAACAAAATCGAGGACATTTCTTAATGTTACCTTATTCTTTAATGCCCTGTAGTGTGCCTTCTGGATAACTGGCCCGTCGGCAAGGGGATCAGTAAAAGGGACTCCGAGCTCGATTAAATCTCCACCCGACCTTTCTATTTCAAGAATCAGCTCCTCTGTTGTCTTAATATCAGGGTCACCTGCCATGATATAAGGAATAAGTGCCTTCCTGTTCTGGGTATTCAATTTTTTAAATCTCTTTTCTATTCTGTTCATATTCTTTAATGAAACTTTTCACTCTTAACTTATAACTCTAACCCCTTGATCTTAGCCACATGCTGGACATCTTTGTCTCCCCTGCCTGATAGGTTTATGATGATTATATTGTCCTTCGGGAGTTTAGGGGAGAGTTTTATTGTCTCGGCAATTGCATGGGCAGATTCGAGGGCAGGGGTGATACCTTCTGTTTCGCTCAGAAGTTCAAAAGCCTTGAGTGCTTCCTCATCTGTCGCATAGGTATATTCTATACGGCCTTTATCCCTGAGATAAGAGTGTTCCGGACCCACAGAGGCATAATCGAGTCCTGCAGAGACAGAGTGCGTAGGAAGGACATTTCCATCACTATCCTGAAGGAGGTAGCTCTTTGTCCCCTGGAACACTCCCAATGAACCACCGGCAAAACGGGCAGCATGCTGACCTGTTTCTATCCCGAGACCTCCAGCCTCAACACCTATCATCTTTATATCCTTATTTTCGAGGAACTCATAGAAAAGACCGATGGCATTACTTCCACCACCTATACAGGCAATAAGGTAATCAGGCAGACGACCCTCTGCCTTCATAATCTGCCATCTTGTCTCCTTCCCTATTACAGACTGAAAATCCCTGACCATCAAAGGGTAGGGATGAGGACCAAAAACAGTCCCCATGACATAATGGGTAGTCCTAACATTAGTCGTCCAATCTCTAAGTGCCTCATTAATCGCATCTTTGAGTGTCCTTGAACCGATGGAAACTTCTCTAACCTTTGCACCGAGGAGTTTCATCCTGAAGACATTCAGTGCCTGTCTCTCCATATCTTCACTTCCCATATATATCTCGCACTCAAGACCGACGAGGGCTGCACCTGTTGCGGTTGCGACACCATGCTGGCCAGCACCGGTCTCTGCTATAAGACGACTCTTACCCATCCTTTTAGCAAGAAGTGCCTGAGCAAGGGCATTATTGATCTTGTGCGCACCTGTGTGGCAGAGATCTTCTCTCTTGAGATATATCTTAGCCCCTCCTAATCTCTCTGTTAATCTTTTTGCGAAATAAAGGGGGGTAGGTCTTCCAATATATGTCTTCTGGAGATAGAGGAGTTCATTCTGGAAGAGAGTATCCTTCTTTGAGTTTTTGTATGCCTCTTCGAGTTCTTCGAGGGCAGGCATTAAGGTCTCAGGGACGAACTTACCACCATAGAGGCCGAAGTGACCCTTTTTATCAGGTAATCTCATATCTCTTTTCTCTTCTTTGATTCTATACGCCAGAGACCTTTTGCTACTTCGATGAAGAGTCTCATCTTGGCATGGTCTTTTCTGCGTTTGTTCCCTTCCATCTCGATGCCGGAACTTACATCAACGGCATAGGGCATGACATGTTTTACAGCCAGCTCCACATTGTCTGGGTTAAGACCTCCTGCAAGGATTATCCTCCCCAACCTTTTTGCCTCACGTGCTATATCCCAGTTAAAGACCTGTCCTGTACCTCCAAGTTTATCTTCTGTGTAGGTATCGAGTAAATATGCAGAGACCCTGTATTTAGCAATTGGCTCGAGGCTGTCCCAGTCCCTTATCCGGAAGGACTTTATTACACGACATTTGAGAGAATTACAGATCTCCTGTGATTCATTACCGTGAAGCTGTACGATATTTAGGCTGCAGTGATCAGCTATTCCTTCAATCTCCTGAATAGATTTATCTGCGAAGACGCCGACAGTGGTAATAAAAGGAGGCAATTTTTCTATTATCTCTTTAGCCTCTTTAATCTCGAGATACCTCGGACTTTTCTTGTAGAATACAAATCCGAGGGCATCCGCACCAAACTCTATAGCAGCAAAGGCGTCTTCAATATTGGTTATACCGCAGATCTTGACCTTAACCATATTTAAAATCCTAACTTCGAATTTCACCCTCCCCTCCATCCCCTCCCGTCAAGGGCGGGGAAATAAAAATGTCTCCTCTCCCCTTGTGGGAGAGGGTGGGGGTGAGGGGGATAATTTTTTTATATCACAGGCAGTCTTGCCAGCGCCTCCTTTATCTTAGTCTCAGGATATTTAAAATCCTCGAGCTTCCCTGACTGATAGGCTTCATAGGCGCCAAGATCAAGAAGTCCATGACCGCTCATATTAAAGAAGATCGTCTTCTGTTCCTTTGCCTCCCTGCATCTATTTGCCTCATCAATCACAGCTTTGATTGCATGGGCTGTCTCCGGTGCGGGGATTATGCCTTCAGCCCTGGCGAATGTTATTGCTGCCTCAAAGACAGGGAGTTGGGAATATGCCTTCGCCTCTATGATCCCGTCATTGTAGAGCTGGCATATGATCGGCGCATCACCATGATACCTTAACCCACCTGCATGGATAGGAGGGGGAATGAAATCATGCCCCAATGTATACATCATAAGAAGCGGAGTGAGCTGGGCAGTATCTCCGAAGTCATACCTGAACTCCCCTTTCGTGAGTGTCGGGCATGATTCTGGCTCCACTGCAATAACCCTTAAATCCTTTCCATTGATCTTATCTCTTACAAAGGGAAAACTTACACCACTGAGGTTACTCCCTCCACCGCAGCACCCGATGACTATATCAGGATAATCACCGATTTTTTTGAACTGCATCTGTGCCTCAAGCCCAATTATGGTCTGGTGGAGAAGAACATGGTTTAAAACAGATCCGAGGGAGTAGTTTGTATCAGTATGGGTAGCTGCATCTTCAACGGCCTCGCTAATTGCAAGACCAAGACTCCCGGGATTATCCGGATATACCTCGAGGGCCTTTCTCCCTGCATTAGTCTCATTGCTCGGGCTTGGCAGAACCCTTGCCCCCCAGGTCTCCATTGCTATCCGTCTATATGGTTTCTGATTATAACTTACCTTTACCATATATACCGTAACATCAAGCCCGAAAAGGGCACCTGCCAGTGCAAGGGCGCTTCCCCACTGACCTGCTCCTGTCTCTGTTGCTATCCTCTTCATGC
Organism: Nitrospirota bacterium; assembly: GCA_016212195.1. Classification (GTDB taxonomy): domain Bacteria; phylum Nitrospirota; class Thermodesulfovibrionia; order JACRGW01; family JACRGW01; genus JACRGW01. The sequence goes on along the minus strand of JACRGW010000062.1, from coordinate 3,271 downwards.
CAGCCTTCTTATTGTAATAGGCCTGGGCAACAGCGGTATTAGGTTTGTGGCTTCCTGCAGGGCTTATCCCCTCGTCCTTATAATAGATCTTCGCAGGGGTTTTGAGGACTTCCTCTAATCTTCTCGCCCTGTGAAGGGGTGTTGGCCTCCATAGTGAATATATCTTGAGCACATCTTCAGGTATCTCAATAAATCTCTCCATACTAACTTCCTGCTCAATCAATGCCATCGGAAATATGGGAGTGAGGGCATCAGGTCCGATTGGTTCTTTTGTGGCTGGATTGAGTGGCGGCTTCGGAGGATTCGGCATATCTGGCAGAATATTGTACCACTTCTTCGGTATTTCCTTTTCAGGGAGTACTACTTTCATCACTTCCATAGGGACCTCCTTTTAGAAAGTAGTTAAGTAGTTAGTAGCAAGTAGTTAAGGATAAAAAATAAATTATTTTCCCCTAACTACTTTCTACTTTCTACTATTTTTTAACAGTTCCTCGACCTTCTTACCTATATCCTTTGCTTCCATAAATGCTGTTCCAACAAGGATAGCATCCACCCTTTCTTCTTCAAGCCTCTCCACATCACCCCTTTCTTTTATACCACTTTCACTAACAACTATCTTCTCCTCAGGTATATCCTTTATAATATTAAAGGTTGTTTCTATATTAACCTTTAATGTATCGAGATTCCTGTTATTAATCCCTATAATCTCTGCATCTACCGTAAGGGACTTTTCAAGGTCCTGCAGGTTATGTACCTCAACAAGAGAATCCATGCCGAGTTCTACTGCCAGCCCCATAAAATCTTCTATCTGTGACCTCTCGAGAATAGATGCTATCAAAAGGATCGCATCTGCCCCATGTAACCTTGACTCAAAGATCTGGTATGTGTCAAAGATGAAATCCTTTCTGAGAATGGGGAGGGAAACCTTTTTCCTTACAGTCCTCAGATCTGAAAGACTCCCGTAAAAGAAATCTTCCTCAGTAAGAACAGAGATAGCAGATGCTCCCTTTTCTTCATAGGTCAATGCAATCCTTTCAGGATCAAAATCCTCTCTGATGATACCTTTTGATGGTGATGCCTTTTTTATCTCAGCAATAAGTTTTAAAGCCTCGCCCTTCTTCCTCTTAATTGCTTTCTTGAAAACTCTGGTTTCAGAGAGGTCTTTTACCTTCTCTTTAATATCACTCAGCGGGATTTCTATTTTGACCTCCTTTAACCTCTCCCTTTTCCTTCTTACTATCTCATAGAGAATCATTTTTCTTAAGAGTGAACCCTACATATATCATTATCATTGCAAAATTAGCATTTTAAATTTAAAATTTGCAATGCTAAATGCTAAATTTTCAATGAATCTTTTTTTAGCCACTTGTTACGTTCTTTATCTCCTCCAGTTTTCTGAGTGCTGCGCCTGAATCTATTGACCTTTCTGCAATCGCAATCCCTTCTTTTAGATCTTTTGCCTTTCCAGAAGCCACAATCGCGGCTGAGGCATTGAGTAGCACTATATCCCTCTTCGGACCTTTTTCTCCTTCGAGTATATTTATTGTGATTTCAGCGTTCTCCTTCGCTTCACCTCCGAGGAGGTCTTCGATACTTCCAGGTTTGATTCCGAAATCTGCAGGTTCTATGAAGTAATTCTCGACTTTTCCTCCTTTAAGCTCCGAGACCTTTGTTTTTCCTGTAATCGTAATCTCATCAAGACCGTCTTCACCATGTACGACAAAGGCGTGGATACATCCAAGATTACCGAGAACCTTGGCCATTGTCTCTGTAAGGTCAGAGGAGTAGACACCGAGTACCTGGTATTTAGCACCTGCAGGGTTTGTCAATGGCCCCAGGATATTAAATACAGTCCTTATACCTATCTCCCTTCTTGGTTCCAGGGCATACTTCATCGCTCCGTGAAAAACAGGGGCGAAAAGAAAACCGAAGCCGACTTCAATAAGGGATTTCTCAATCTTCTCAAGGGGAAGTTCGATATTCACTCCCAGGGACTGAAGGAGATCAGCGCTCCCTGATTTGCTTGATACAGAGCGGTTCCCGTGTTTTGCAACAGGTATCCCTGCACCTGCCACAACGATGGCTGCTGTTGTAGAGATATTAAAGGTATGTGCCATATCTCCTCCTGTGCCGCAGGTATCAACAGTCCCTGTGGGTGCCTTTATTGATAATGCCTTCTCCCGCATCACCTTTGCTGCGCCTGTTATCTCTGATATGGTCTCTCCTTTTAACCTCAATGCAGTAAGAAATGCTCCAATCTGGGCATCCGTTGCCTTTCCCTCCATAATCTCCCTCATTGTATCAGACATCTCTTTTTCTGAGAGATCGATCTTTTCGATAAGGATAGAAATCGCCTCTTTGATCATACCTTTGACCTCAGGAAGTTCCTCAATAAATCCTTACCTACCTTTGTGAGAATCGATTCGGGATGGAACTGAACACCTTCAACGATAAACTCCTTATGCCTTATTCCCATGATCTCACCTTCCTTTGTCTCTGCAGTGATCTCAAGACAGGAGGGTATAGTCTCCCTTTTAATGATCAAAGAATGGTATCTTGTAGCCTCAAAGGGATTGGGAAGACCAATAAAGATCGTTTTACCGTTATGGTATATCATGGAGGTCTTTCCATGCATCAGTCTATCAGCCCTTACCACATCTCCACCGTATGCTGCACCGATCGCCTGATGTCCGAGGCACACACCGAGAATAGGTATCCGTCCGGAGAAATTCTTTATCAGGTCGATAGATATCCCTGCCTCTTTCGGTGTACAGGGTCCCGGTGAGATCACAATCCTGTCAGGATTAAGTCTTTCTATTTCCTTAAGGGTTATTTTATCATTCCTGTATACCCTGAGGTCTTCTCCAAGTTCCCCTAAATACTGGACAAGGTTATAGGTGAAAGAATCATAATTGTCAATCATTAATAACATTTTAACTTTTCACTTTCAACTTTCAACTTTTAACTTAGGCCACTTTCTGCCATCTCTATTGCTTTCAGCATTCCCTTTGCCTTATTCACAGTCTCATAATATTCCCTCTCAGGCACAGAGTCTGCCACTATCCCTGCACCTGCCTGAATATAGGCCTTGCTGTCCTTTACTATTATTGTCCTTATCGTAATGCAGGTGTCCATATTGCCTGAGAAACTGAAATATCCCACAGCCCCTGCATAGGGTCCCCTTCTTGTAGGCTCGAGTTCTTCAATAATCTCCATCGCCCTTATCTTTGGCGCACCTGATACAGTTCCTGCTGGGAAACATGCCCTCAGT
>JACRGW010000063.1 GCA_016212195.1 Nitrospirota bacterium | reverse complement strand
TGAGAAGCAGAAGATGATAAGCATTGACAATCAGCGGTAATGTAGTTATTACTGTAATCTGGAGGAGGGAAGGCCGTGCATGCGGCCTTCCCTCTTTTTTCGTAATAGTTCAGCTATATTAGACAGGATGAACAGGATTTACATGATAATTTTTTCATATGAGGTTCTTGCAAAAGTCTGTGTCATCCCCGAAATCTTCTATCGGGGATATGATTTTCTGTAATAAAACACTAGATTCCCGCTAAAACCATGCGGGAATGACAACATTTTTATACTTTTGCAAGAGCCTCATATAGTTTTAATTAACTGGATTTATATCATGTCTATCCTGTTATCTTGTCAAATCTTTTTCCTCCGGTGAACTATTACCTTTTTTCTTATTATGAAAGAATTAGATACGATAGTAACTATTATAGGCATAATTTACGGGGCTTTTCTGATATTGACGTTCTTTGTGCGGAGCAAGTTTACAGAGGCCATGAGAATAGATGCCCTGTTTATGCGTAATCCGTCAGAGGCCAGCAGGCCACTGAACCTGGTCGCCGGGATTTTCGTTGCAGGTTACAGCATTTATTCAATGTTGAAATGGTAATCATCTATATAATCTGTCCCCTTTTTCTCCTTACCGCTTGACATCCTGAAACAGTGGTTTTAATATACACTAATAATACCTAATTAACACCTTCAAAAGGAGAAAAAGATGCCGGCCATTAGAACAAGTGATGTCACAGAAAAGAAGTACACATACGCCGACTACCTGTTGATCGAAGATGAGAAGAGATATGAGATACATGAAGGGGAATTGATTATGGTTCCAGCGCCTAATACAGGACATCAGAGGATTTCCTGGGAGATTGAATTTATAATGGGGAAATTTGTTAAGGAAAATAATCTCGGCACTATTCTTGACGCCCCTACGGATGTTGTTCTGGCAGAGGGTGTTGTTCTCCAACCAGACATCCTTTTCATCTCCAAGGATAGAGAAGATATAATAAAGCCCCGGGCCGTGATGGCCCCCCCTGATTTGGTCGTTGAAATAGCTTCACCTTCAACATCTTATTATGATACGGTAAAAAAGAGAGATCTTTATCAGCGTTACGGAGTTAAGGAATTCTGGCTCGTCTTTCCTGAAGAAAATGCAATAGAGGTGATGACCCTTGAGGAAGGGGTCTACAGAGAATTTGCGTCTGCAACGGGCGAAGGGAAGGTAAAGTCAAAAGTACTCAGTGGGCTTGAAGTAGATTTAAAAGAAGTGTTTGCAGGAGGATGACCCCTCCCCTCCCCTTAATCCCCTCCCGCAAGGGGAGGGGAGATAGAAGATAGAGGAAAGAAGTAAGATGTTAGACGTTAGATGTTAGATGTTAGACGTTAGACGTTAGATTTAGTCTTACTTCTTACTTCTATCCCCCCTCCCTTGACGGGGGGGGGTGAGGGGGAGGGTGAACGAGGGGGATTTTCAGATGAAACAACAAACCATAGAAAGGGAGGTATATTTTGGAAATTACCACAGTAGAACAGGCGAAAGAGACCGTACTAAAATGGCTCAAGGAGAATCATCACCAGATAGAGGAGTATAAGGATCAAAATGCAAATTTTCATTTTGAGATTGACTTTCCCATAGGGACAATGAAGAAACAGCGGATCATCCAGCCTATGGACTATCCGCAACTGGTGCTAATCCTGAACGGTGTTTCTATAGCCCCGGAACATGCGGAAAGGCTAAAGAAGATGAAAGAGGATGAGAGGGAAGGTTTTTATAACGAGATAAGAAAAGACCTGATGTTTTCAGAAAGCAGTTATGACCTGAATTTAGACCCAGAGGGTGTAGCCAAGCAGGTACAGTTCTCTTATGAATTTTACTTTGATGGCCTTACAAAGACACAGTTGTACAAGGGGCTATTGTTAAACTACAGGGTACTGTTATATTTTGTGACTAAGTTCAATGATAAATTCGGCATCCCTGAGGTGAAAAATGCCCCGGAAACAATAGATGCTTAGTTATAACCACCATAGAACCATCATGAGCCCAGGCTCACAAAGGGGGATGAAAATCCCCCTTAATCCCCCTTTTTCAAAGGGGGAAATTAGTTCCCCCCCCTTTAGAAAAGGGGGGATAAGTCCCCCTTTTTTAAAGGGGGATTTAGGGGGATTATGGGGCGAGGGGGGATTTGAAAGGGTATTTTCAGATGAAAGGGATATTAAAGCATGTCAGAAGAACATCTTAGAATTAAATATCGCTGTCGGCATCCGGACTGCCTGATAAAGAGCTGCCGGACAGGAGAGATTGATATTGATGAATCAGAATTTAAAGAACTCTCATCTTCTTGCGAGGATGAGACCTTATTCAAAAGTCCCCGTGGTATATGCCGTCTTGGATTCCCGCAGACGTTTAAGGCATTAGAGGTAAGGAAACTCAGTGAAATAGCAGATGAGGAGAGCGAGGAAAAGGAAGAAAGGGTGTCTGCCCTTGCGGATGACCCTATCGCAATACTTAAAGCAGAACATCAGGGTGTGCTCCGAACCCTCGATCTTATCGAGGACCAGATTCTCAGAAGGGATATGGACGGACTCTGGATTACTGTAGCTAAAGTTGAGAATGAGATTGTCCGGCACTCTATCAGAAAAGAAGAGGGCGTTCTTTTCCCCCTTCTGGAGAAGATATACCCGATGAGCGGCATGCATATCGGGATTATTAAGGAGGATCACAGGGAACTCCTGGCGCTCCTTCATTCGATAAGGGATACAATGAGGGAAGGTGATATTCCTGATAATGTTCTTCATTCAGCCTTATCAAACTTAAGGAGTCACATCCGGAAAGAGGATGATGAGTTCTTTGAAATGATTGACGACTATCTTGATGCAGAAATGAGAAAAATCCTCCTCGAAGGGATGGAGGGTGCAGAAAAATCTCATGTTGTAATTGAGGCTGGTGAGCGGAAAAAATTGGACCATGGCGAAGAATCTCCTGACCGGATAAGGTACAAAGAGGCATTACTAACCGCTAATGAGCATGCTGAGAAGGATCATTGCCATTAATTCAGACTATAGAGGCTCTTGCAAAAGTATAAAAATGTTGTCATTCCCGCATGGTTTAAGCGGGAATATAGTGTTTTATTACAGAAAATCATATCCGTCCCCGAGTGTTTCTATCGGGGATAGAAGATTTCGGGGATGACATAGACTTTTGCAAGAGCCTCT
>JACRGW010000001.1 GCA_016212195.1 Nitrospirota bacterium | reverse complement strand
TCGGGTCCTTATCTGGATGGCGCTCCTTAAAGGTGAAAAACTATCGTAGTTATACCTCGCACAGGTGAGCATGCAGGCATAACATCCTATGCATTTATTCATCCCCGGGGCTTTAAGTATCTTCGACATATATTAATTCTGACAGGGAAAACAGGGGTTGTCAATGGAAAGATAGGGTCAAAAATACAATATTATCTATCTACCTTCCCTGTGTTCACGTCTTTTTCTTTCTTCTACTTCTTTCCTTCTTGTCCATGTGGCCTATCCCAGTACCTTACACGCTCCCAGTATCTCCAGTTCTTCTTAAGTTGTCCGTAGGGGATGTGTTTATGGCCAGGTGGCACGGTACGGAAATATAGGGGCAGATTTAAAAAAACAACAGGCACCCTGGAAGGCGCGATATCAACACATGGCCCGTAATAAACAGTCGCCCTGTACCAGTATCCTTTATGGGGACGGTACCAGTAGCCGTGGTAAAAGAAGATCTCTGGTCCAATATCCGGGACAAAATAGACGTAGGTATTCGGAATAAGGAACACAGAAGGGGAAGCAGGAAATACAAAAGGCGGTGGTGGAGGGATAGGAACCCCTGCCTTTACTTCCGTCGAATAGCCGAGAGATACTATAAGCATCGCTCCAACAAACAATATAATTAATGTGCTTTTCTTCATAGCAACCTCCTAAGTTTAACTTGCAATTCTATCTTTCAGGTGGAAGAGGCCTTTCCTGGGGAAGCGGCCTCTCTGTCTTTTCCTTCCTGAACCTTTCAAGACGTTTCTCCCTCGCCTCTGCGATTATCTTCCTTATCTCCCTTTCGAACTCCTGTTGGAAGAGGATAAACCTCGCCTGCTGTTCAAGGGTAAGTATCTTTTTAAGCTCTGACCATTCTTCTTCTTTAATCCTCTGTAGTGCCTTGTGGTTCTCTTCAAGTTTATCGAGGATATTCTTCAGGTTGCCTTCGCGCTTCTCCCTAAGGGATTCCCTCAGTTCCCTCATACTGCCTCTGAGGGACTGCTCTATCTCACCCCTCTTTTTATCGTACTTACTAAGTAGAGGGAAGACCTGGGCAGAGGTCTTCTCATCGAGTTCGAGGGCCTGAGTTAGCTTCCACATCTTTAATGTCTCGATCCTCTTCCTGACCTTCTCCATCTGTTCCTTTGATGGTGGTCTTTCAATGTCCTCCTGTGGTTCAGCCAGACTGACCGTGCTGAAACCAGCAACCAGGAGTACTACCAGGAAAATCTTAAACATCTTTTCTACCATATTAACCTCCTCTTCTCTGTTCTTCTCCCAATGCCTCATAGAGGCCTTCCAGTTCCTTTGAGCTCAAAGAAACAAACTCTCTGTGATAAGAACGTTCCATGAAATTCTCAGCAAGTAAATCATAAACCCTTGATTGCTCTGTAATTATGGGTATATCTTTTTCGGTTATACCACTGTAATCCAATACAGATGCTGTAAGTGGTGCAATGAAGGCTGGATCTGATTCTAACACCTCATCCTTTTTAATATAAGTGAATAGAAGAAAGAACGCTACCACTATAGTCGCTGCAATCGGGAATTGCCTGAGCAGGAAAGATCTTAGAGAAAAGAGCTGGACCTCTTCTTCCTTTACAGCCACTCTCACTCTTTGAGGAAGGGTCTTCCAGAAGAGGTCTCCCGGGTCAGGTGCTTCGAACTTAACGAGTTCTTTAAGAAATGATAACTCAGCCCTGCATTCCCCGCACACATTTAGATGCGTCTCAATATCCTTTCTCGTCTCCCCACGGAGTGTCCCCCTCAGATAGTCAGGAAGCATTTCCCTTATTCCGTCATACTCCAATCTCATATACTTTCTCCCTACGGGTTATAGACCTTACAGGTCGTAAACTTTTAAAATCTCTCTTAATTTTTTAACGCCCTGGTGATAATGTGCCTTTACGGCACCCTCGGAGCATTTCATCACCTTCGCAGTCTCACTACAACTCAGACCATCATATGCCCTGAGGGTTATTGCGAGTCTCTGCCTTTCAGGTAGCTCATTCAGACCCCTTTTTATCCAAGCCACCTTCTCCTTCTCTATAATATCTGAAAGGGCACTTCTTTGTCCTGAAACAAGTTCAGGATTAGTGATCGATTCCTCAAGTTCTATTTCCACCTCTCTTCTCTGTTTGATATGATTGAGACCCGTATTTATGGCAATCTGGTATAACCATGTCTTGAACGATGCCTCTTTCCTGAAGCCCCTAATGCCTTTTATAGCCTTTATGAATGTCTTCTGTGTCAGGTCCTTTGCTTCTTCCATGTCGTGTATCATCCTGTAAAGAAAGGCGTAAATCTGTCTCTGATATTTCGTCACAAGCTCCTCTACCGCATCCTCATTCCCCGCGAGATATTTTTCTATCAGGACTAAGTCTTCTTCTCTACGAGTCATTGACTATCTGTTTTTCTGTTTATTTAGACAGGTGAAATTGAAAAAGGTTTAAAGGCATGAGAGATTTTTTATCTCTACTATTTTCTGTTTTGACTTCCTTCCTGAGGAGATAGTAATCTGGGATTTTTGGACGTCGAAATATTCGGCAAGCAATTCAATCAGTGCCCTGTTCGCCTTGTTCTCTACCGGCTCTTCTCTAACATGGGCTGTATAGCCCGTGGTGGTCTTCTCTATTTTTTGTTGGCGTGATCTTGGTTTTACTGTGACTAACCGTTTCATGTACAGACTCTACTTTTGTCTCATTATATTAGAACTCCCATGGATGTCAAGGAATTTGAATGACTATTTTTATGATATAATAAAAACAATGGCGTTCAGGGAAAAGGTAATAACTGTCGGGGTTGTAATCCCCAGTATTAAAAGATGGCAGGTCGAGGATTCCCTCGAAGAGCTTGCCCTCCTTGCAGATACTGCCGGGGCAGAGGTTACCTGCTCAACAATTCAGGAAAGGGACTCCTATAACCCTGCTTACCTTATAGGCAAGGGTAAGGTAAAGGATGTGGAAAGGTTATGCAGGGAGAAGAAGGCAAATCTCGTTATCTTCGATGCTGACCTTACCCCTGCACAGGTTAAGAACCTGGAAGATGCCTTCGGAGTAAAGGTTCTTGACCGAACAGAGTTGATCCTTGATATCTTTGCGCAGAGGGCAAAGACAAAGGAAGGGAAACTACAGGTGGAGCTTGCACAGTTAAGGTATCTCCTGCCTAAACTGGTCGGGAAAGGGCTAAGCCTCTCAAGGTTAGGAGGAGGTATAGGGACAAGGGGACCTGGAGAGATGAAACTTGAGATAGACAGAAGGAGGATCCGGGAGAAAATAAAAAGGATAGAGGAAGCCCTCAAAAAGGTCGGAAGAACAAGGGATCTCCATAGAAAGTCCAGGTCTGGTACTCCGACTGTGGCACTTGTCGGGTATACAAATGCAGGAAAATCCACACTTTTTAATACCTTGACTAAAGCACAGGCGAAGATAGATGACAAACTCTTTGTTACCCTCGACCCCTTGATAAGGAAGATACACCTCCCAAGAGAGGGAGATGTCTTTTTGTCAGATACAGTAGGGTTCATAAGGAAACTGCCCCATCATTTAGTTGCTGCCTTCAGGGCAACATTAGAGGAAGTAAGAGAGGCAGACCTTCTTCTTCATGTTATCGACGCCAGCAGCAGAAATATGGAAGAGCAGATCGAAGCGGTTGATTCGGTCTTGAAGGAACTTGAGGTACCCCATATTCCTGTAATATTTGCCTATAACAAGATCGATAGACTGGAAGACCCCAACTCATTCAGAAAGACCTTCTGGAACAGGAGAGACGGTGTTGCTATCTCTGCCCTGAAAGGGGAAGGGATAACTGAACTGCTCGAGAAGATAGAAGAAAACCTTTATATTGATAAGAAGGATATGGCTTTACAGATACAGAGCCGAACGGCATCTCTTACTTGAAATCTGGCATGTTTTATGCTATTGTTTAATTTATGATAGTAGAAAAAAAGGTTAAAAGATTTCTTCTTCTCTTTATCGTTGTCCTCCTTGCCTCTGGTTTACTATTCTTCCTTATCAATCGCAGTCCTGAAGAGACAAATAGGCCTGCCATCACAGCTAAAACAACAGCAGCGGATGTAGTAATAGACGGATTTCATCTATCCCAGACCGAAAAGGACAGGATAAAATGGGAATTGAAGGCTGAGAGTGCAGAGATTTATAGGGAAGAAAAGAAGGCTATATTAAGGAATATTGAATTAACCTTCAAGAGAACAGAAGGAAATATAGCAGGCAATACCATAATCCTCAAAGGCGAAGAAGGGATACTAAATACAGAAACACGGGATATCCTGCTTAAGAAAAAAACAAGAGATATCGTGGTTACTACAGACAAGGGATATACCTTTACAGTAGCCAGTCTCAGATGGGATGAGGCTAATAGACGGCTTATCAGCGATGATGATGTAAACCTGATAGGTCCGAATATCGAAGTAAAGGGAAAGGGGATCGCTGTAAATGTGGATCATCAGCAGATAGAGGTATTAAGTAATGTCAGGACGGTTTTCCGAAGAAAAGAAGAGTAATAACCCAATACTCCACTCCTTACTAATTATAATCAAGAAGGGATTAAAAATATTCATTATTGTAGCAGTTATATTAATGCCCCTTTTTGATATCTCAGGGGCTATCCCGGAAAAAGAGGAGAAGAAAGAGGCAAAACCTGTAGTAATTACATCGAATAAACTCTCCGCCGATAATATAAAACATACAGCCCTTTTTGAAGGTAATGTGATAGCAAAAACAGAGGATATGACGATATATTCGGACAGGATGATGGTTTACTATACCGAGAATGGAGAGAAGATGGATAGGATAGAGGCCTCTGGGAATGTCAAGGTTCTAAAGGGTGAAAGGACTATTGTATCAAAAGAGGCTACATATTATGCTGAAGAGGAAAAGGTTATTTTCACAGGCGACCCTCAGGCCTGGGAAGGGGATAATAAGGTCACAGGAACTGTTATAACATATTTCATAAAAGACGAAAGAAGCATTGTCGAAAATAGCAAGGTGGTCATCATAAACAAAAAGGGAAAAGAGCCTAAAAAGTAGGTTATGACAGATGGGATAAAAAAATGAGCGAGAAACAGATAAATTACCTTTATGAAACAACGACAGAACCTGAACCCACTGCCTTAGAGAGTGAGGTCCTCCATACCCTAAGGGCTGAGGGGCTTATAAAAAGCTACAGAAATAGAAAGGTTGTCAATGATGTAAGCATACTTGTGAGGGCTGGCGAGGTGGTAGGACTACTCGGACCAAATGGTGCAGGAAAGACAACTACCTTCTATATGATGGTCGGCCTTACAGAACCGGATGAAGGGAAAATCTTTCTCGACGGCGAGGATATAGCCTATTTACCTATGTATAAGAGGGCAAGAAAGGGAATAGGCTATCTCCCTCAGGAACCATCCATATTCAGGAAACTTACTGTAAGAGAAAATATCATGGCGATCCTCGAGACTCTAAATTTAAGCAATTTTAAGAAGGAGATGAGGCTCAGATCACTCCTTTCAGAACTGAATATAACCCATCTCGAAAGAAATAAAGGTTATGCCCTTTCTGGCGGAGAGAGGAGGAGAGTAGAAATCACAAGGGCCCTCGTAACCTCTCCGTCGTTTATGCTCTTAGACGAACCCTTTTCAGGCATAGACCCTCTGGCAGTTATCGAGATACAGAAGATCATATCGAGATTAAAGGAAAAAGGTATAGGGATGCTTATCACCGATCATAATGTGAGAGAAACCCTTGCTATAACCGATAAGGCCTATATTATTAACGAAGGCATCATCGTAGAATCCGGGACACCTGAGGAGATTATTCAAAGTCCCAAGGCAAGAAAGGTCTACTTAGGGGATAAGTTCAGGTTATAAACTATGGCACTTGACGCTAAACTTGAAATAAAGCTCGCACAAAAACTAATCATGACACCCCAGCTACAGCAAGCGATAAAGCTTCTGCAGCTGTCGAGGCTTGAGCTTATCCAGCTTATTTCCCAGGAACTTGTAGAAAACCCTGTCTTGGAGGAGGCAGATACAGATGCAATTGAAGAAGAACCAACGGAGTCAGATGAATCCATTCAGGATCGAATCAAAGATGATAGAGATTCCTCTGCAGAGAATTTAGTCTCTATAATGGATGACTACTTTGAAGAGAGGGGAAGCGATGGTAGAGACCTTGGTTATTTCTCTGACGGAGAAGAGGAAACTTCCTCCTATGAACAGTTCTTGAGTAAACCGACTACCCTGACAGACCATCTTCTCTGGCAATTAAGACTCTCCACTTCTGATAGGATTATCGAAGAAATAGGTGAGGTTATTATTGGTAACCTGGATGAAAATGGCTATCTCCAGTCTTCCAAAGATGAAATAGTATCAATAAGTGGTACAAAACCTGAAGATGTGGAGAAGGCACTTAATCTCATTCAGGGCTTTGATCCGATAGGTGTGGCTGCAAAGGACCCCAGAGAATGTATTCTCATACAGCTCAGACATCTTGGTCTCCAGGGTTCACTTGTAGAGGAGATCGTAGAAAATCATCTACCCGATATTGAGAAAAGGGAATACCACTCTATTGCCAAGGAACTTAATATCTCTCTTAATGATGTCCTTGCCGCAGTAAAGGTAATAGAGGGTCTTGAACCAAAACCAGGAAGGGCTTACCTTAATGTTGATGTCAGATATATAACTCCTGATATATATGTCCAGAAGATAGGTGAGGATTATGTTATTAACCTGAATGAGGACGGAATGCCGAAGTTAAAATTGAGCCCATTCTACAGAAACCTTATCAGGACAAAGAATCTCCTTCCCCAGACTGAGAGGGAATATATAGAGAAAAAACTTAGGTCAGCCCTTTGGCTTATGAAGAGTATTGAACAGAGAAACAAGACAATCTACAAGGTAGCCGATAGTATCGTAAATCTTCAGAAAGATTTTTTTGAGAAGGGACTGGACCACCTCAGACCTATGACTCTTAAAGATATTGCCGATGAAATATCAATGCACGAATCCACTATAAGCAGGACAACTACGAACAAATATATACATACGCCGCAGGGATTATTCGAATTAAAATTTTTCTTCAGCGGTGGGTTTTCTTCTGGTGGAGAGAAGGTCTCAACGGTTTATGTCAGAAATGTGATAAGGAAGATGGTCTCTTTCGAAGATCCTAAAAAACCACTCAGTGACCAGCAGATAGTCGAGACATTAAAGAAGAATGATATAAGTATTGCCAGAAGGACTATAGCCAAATACCGGCTGGAACTTAATATACCTCCAACAAATATAAGAAAAAGGATTGGCTTGAGAAAGGAGGCACTATGAACATAATTGTTACCGGGAGACATTTAGAGGTTACACCAGCACTCAGAAGTTATGCAGAAGAGAAGATTAAAAAGGTAGAAAAGTATTTTAATAATGTCACAGAGGCAATCATTACCCTGACTGTTGAAAAATACAGGCATAAGGCAGAGGTTCAGCTAAGGGCTAATGGCGTTTTGATACAGGCAGAAGAGATTAGCGGCGAGATGTATTCCTCTATAGACCGGGTTACGGATAAGATTGAGCGACAGTTAAAGAAATTTAAGGAGAAGCTCACCCATCATAAAGGAAGGAGTGAAGGGGAGTCCATCCCTAATCTAAAGGAGACTGCGATTTCTGATATTGCTGAAGAAGGGCAAGAGTCTACCCGAATAATAAGAAGGAAACGGTTTGCTATGAAGCCGATGTCTCCTGAAGAAGCTGTGCTGCAGATGGAACTTCTGGATAAAGACTTCTTTATCTTTGAGAATGACTCGACAAGGGATATCAATGTAATTTACCGTAGAAGGGATGGTAATGTAGGGCTCATCGAACCAATAAGGGCACACGGCTGATTAGGGACTATTTTTGCCTTTTTCTTCTATATGGCGGTGAAACCTTTTAGAGATATGTTCGAGCTTATCCCTGTAGACCATAGACAAAAAGATTATTACGATAGCAACACCTAAAACTACAAAAAGCCTGTAATACTGACGGTGTTGAATATAGCTGCCTCCGAGTGTTAGCAGGGATATACCTAAAAACCTTCCGACTGTGCTTATAATGAGAAACATCTTTGTGCTCATGTGTCCTAATCCGAGGATATAACAGAAAGAATCCTTTGGAAAACCAGGGATCAGAAATAGCAACAATACGAGAAATGCACCTTTGTGATGAAGGAGATAATCGTATCTTTCAATCGTCTCCTTCCTAATAAACTTTTCAATAAGTGGCCTCCCAAAGAGTTTTGAGAGTGAAAAAGCTGCCCATGACCCTATAGTCAAGCCAATGGTAGAGAGCAATATCCCTATTTTTGTTCCATAGAGTATCCCACCCAGTAAACCTGTAACCTCTCCTGGTATCGGGGCAATAATTACCTGTGCAGCCTGTAATAATACGAAACCGATAAAGGAGAGGGGGCCAAGTGATTTTAAAAAGTTCAAAAGACGCTCTTTATTCAGAAAGAAGTGGATTAATCCTGTCTTATACAGGATGAATGTGGAGACTGCAAGGATTAAAAGAAGCAGAAACAGCTTAACCCATGTCCTATTATTAAATATTACTATCAGTACGCTCCTTATTGGCTATGGTCTACTATTCGTAGTGACCTATTTTGGTTTTTCCATCTTTTCAAGGAATGGTTTTATCAAATCTATTGGTACAGGGAATATTATTGTTGAGTTTTTCTCTGTAGCTATCTCTGCGAGGGTCCCGAGAAATCTTAACTGCATCGCCATTGGTTCTTTGGCTATGATAGCAGCAGCCTCTGAGAGTTTCTGTGCCGCCTGAAACTCGCCCTCTGCATGGATCACCTTCGCCCTTCTCTCTCTCTCTGCCTCTGCCTGTTTTGCAATCGCCCTCTGCATCTCTACAGGAAGATCCACATTCTTTACCTCAACGGCAGTAACCTTCACCCCCCAGGGCTCTGTCTGCTGGTCTATCACCTTCTGGAGTTCAGCGTTTATATCCTCCCTTTTTGCAAGGAGGTCATCGAGCTGACTCTGTCCGAGGACGCTCCTCAGGGATGTCTGGGATATCTGTGATGTGGCATAATAAAAATCCTCAACCGCTGTTATAGCCTTTACAGGGTCTATCACCCTGAAATATACAACGGCATTAACCTTTACCGATATATTATCCCTCGTGATTACATCCTGAGGTGGAACATCGAAAGCAACTATCCTGAGGCTTACCCTCACAAGTTTATCAATAATAGGCCAGATTATAACAAGTCCGGGTCCTTTTACAGGTATAACACGCCCCAATCTGAAGACAACACCTCTTTCATACTCCCTCAAGATCTTGATAGCTGCTGAAAGAAAATAGACGAGGAGGAGTATTACGAGAACAATACCACTTAGAGACACTGGAAAAAGTTGGAACATCATTTTCTTACCTCCTTTCTCTAATCTTAAGTTTTAACCCTTCAACCGTTTCAACAATGATGGACGCCCCTTCCTTTATCGGCTCCTCACTCCATGCCCTCCATAGTTCACCATGGACAAAGACTGTTCCGTTCTTATGGATTTTTGTCTTTGCAACCCCCTCCATTCCGACAAGTCCTTCTGACCCTGTTACAGGTTTTCTCTTATATGCCTTGAAGGCAAGGGAGAAGGTCAGGGTAAAGAATATAGCAGTCATTATCGCTGCAGGAAGGACCACAGCGAGTGATAACTTCATAAACGGTGCAGGCGATTCAAAGAGCATAAGGGAGCCGATCACCATCGAGATTATTCCACCAATAGTGAGCATACCATAAGATGCTATCTTTACCTCAAGAATGAACAAGATTATTGCGAGAATGATAAGAAGAAGACCTGCATAATTAACAGGAAGTACCTGAAATGAGTAAAAGGCAAGTATCAGGCATAAGGCACCAACAACCCCAGGCAGTATCGCCCCTGGGTTTGTCAATTCAAAAAAGAGCCCATAGAAACCGAGGATCATTAAAATATAAGCAATATTAGGGTCGCTCAGGACTTTGAGGATCTTATACCTTATTCCTATCTCTTTCCGAACCACCTTCGCATCTGTTGTCTTAAGGGTCTTTTCCCCGAGAGGTGTGTCAACCTTCATACCATTGATACCACTAAGGAGGGAATTAAGATCAGATGCCACAAGGTCTATTACCTTTAGCGCCAGTGCCTCTTTCTCAGTTATTGATGCGCTCTTCCTTACAGCATCCTCTGCCCATTTTGGATTTCTCTTTCTCTTCTCCGCAAGTGACTTGATATAGGCAACGGCATCGTTCTCCACCTTTTCCACCATGGTCTTATCCATCTTCCCTCCCATGCCAACAGGATGGGCAGCACCAATATTTGTTCCTGATGTCATGGCTGCTATATGGGCTGCGATAGTTATAAATACACCGGCAGATGCAGCCCTGCCTCCACTGGGATATACATAGACTACTATCGGGACATCTGAAGATACCATCTTCTTTATTATGCTTCTCATTGAAGTGTCGAGTCCTCCAGGGGTATCGAGTTCTATCACGAGTACCTCTGCCTTGTCCTTTGTTGCCTTATCTATGGAATTTTCTATGAACTCAGCAACTACAGGGTTTATTACCCCCTCAACAGTAATTACATTCACCTGGGAATCTGCAAAGGAGGGAATCCCCCAAAAAAAGATTGCTATGAGTAATCCAAAGATCGGTCTTTTCATATCCCTATTATATCCCTTTTAGAAAAGCCGTGTCAACTCAGTATAGGATTTTTACATCAGCCTTTCCCCTTAATTCCTTGAGATACCTTTCAAGCCTCAAGTTGGTCTCCTCCTCTAAGAGATAGAGATTTATCTCATCCCTCACCTCTAAGAATTCCTTTCCTCTGAATTTTTCCTTATTCCCTTCATAAAAATCCTTTGACCTCTCCAGGGGTATCAGGATAAAGGCCTTTATCCTTCTGTCTATAAACCTTTCGATCATAAGGTTAGTATCTCGGTACGAGTCGATTCTGACTTCCTCAGGACCTGCTAATCCCAATCTCTTTACCTCTGAAAGGAGAAGAACCATATTTATTATCCCTTCTAATACCTCTTTTTCATCTCTCTTCTCCATCCCTTCGGGCTGAGCCTCAGGACGAAGCCTTGATCTTTCCTTAAGTTCACTGAGGGTAATCACATGATCATTGATGGTTGCTACTATTCTGTCCACTATCTCTGCACTCGAAACAGTGAACAGCGAACAGTGGATAGTGAACAGTATAATAAAAAATATAAAAATTCTTAGTATCTTCCTTTTACTTTTCACTTTTAACTTTTCACTATTCACTTTTTAGAAGGCATGCCCTATCGCAAAATGGACTTCCCCTCTGCTTTCACCAGGTTCCTTCTCTATCTTATGACCGTAGTCCAAGCGAAGGGGGCCAACTGGAGTTTCATATCTAAGACCGACTCCGGCTGTATACTTAAGCCTCGTTATCTTAGCAGGATTTGTGGATAGCCATACATTCCCTGCATCAACAAAGGTCACGATGCCGATGTCTCTAAGAAAATTGAAGCGCAGTTCACTATTCAGGAGAACAAAGGTATTTCCTCCTGTAGGGGTATCATCAGAGCCCTTAGGACCGAGCATGTCCTGAGCATAACCCCTTACAGTAGTTCTACCTCCCAAGAAAAATCTTTCAATAATCGGTATCTCCTCTGTCCTTCCGAATGCCCTGCCTAATCCACCTCTACCTGAAAGGGCAAGGATAGTGCCCTTCCATAACTTAAGATACCAACTCCCCTGAAAAGTTATTTTATAAAGCTCCACCTCTGATCCAAAATACCTTGTGGCAAATTTAAACATAACGCCAGTCAGTATCCCTGAACTCGGATTAAAGGGGTCATCTCTCGTATCAAAAATGACAGACGGATTAATGCTGCTTATTCCTAAGGTCCCGGTGTCTTCCCTTGTAAGGATCGCCCCTGGTTTTATATTGAAGGTCTCAACCTTTTCAAATTCGTAAAGGAGGGAGGCCTTCAGCGTATCAGTTATACCCTTCTCTATTCCGACAATCCCAGCAATTCTTTTAGTCTCATACCTTGTCTCTTTGGTATCGATATTTATGGACCTTTTTTCCTCTTTGATTATACTTGCCCTGAAATCTATAGGGTTGTTTAAAAACCATGGTTCCTTGAACCCCAGGGCATATTTCTTTTCTATGCTACCACCTTCACCCCTGAGATTTATTTGTCTGTTGTATCCGCCAAGGTTCTTATATGATATCTCAAGAAACCCTCTGAACCTGTCATAATCGCCATAGCCTACACCTAATTCAACGGCCCCTGCCTTTCTCTCTTTAACTGTAAGGAGCATATCCTTCTTCTCAAGCCTGCTATATGGATCCTCAGGCTCAAATCTTACCTGACTGAATATTCCGAGTCTGTAGACTCTCTGTATGCTTTTAAGGACACCTTCCTGGTCATAGATATCTCCCTCCTTTACAATAAGCTCCCTCATTATGATTTTGTCCTTGGTATCTTTATTCCCCCTTATAATCACCTTGCCGATAGTTACAGGTTTACCCTCGTATATCTTAAGATTTATGAATGCCTTTGAGGAATCGTCGGAGAAAGATCTCTTTGCATCTACTTCGGCATAGATATACCCTTTCCTTGAATAAAGGGAAAGGATGTGATATCTATCTTCGCCGAGTTCAACATCATTATAAGGCATGCCCCTCTTGAGGTGAATGGCATTAAGGATCTCCTCTTTAGAGAAAACTGTATTACCCTCTACTTCGATCTCATCAACCCTGCTCTGTATCCCTTCATCAATAGCGATATTTACATAACCTTCAGTCTTTGACTCATCAAAGGTTATCTTTCCCTTCGCCTTTGCCGAAAGATAGCCGAGGCCCCTGTAAAGGTCTTCGATCGCCTCTATATCTTTGTTTAGAGCCCTATCATCAAAATAGCCGGCTG
>JACRGW010000060.1 GCA_016212195.1 Nitrospirota bacterium | reverse complement strand
GTGCAGACCCTGCGCGAGGCATCTACATCCTCAGAGGTAAAAAAGCTTCCGGTATCCACACTGATATGGATCACTCTTATAAAGGCCTCATCGGTTCCTATGACCATGACCCTTCTCTCCCTGTCTATGTAGCGCACATCGGCAGTACCAATCGTAAGAGAAGAGACCTCTTCGAGGGCAGGGGCATTTCTTTTTAAGGCAACCGTATCGCCTATAGTCATCTTTTGAACACCTTCAAATCCAGGATGCCCTATCCCTTTGGTCTCAGTCTTTCCAGGGCTTATAATGATGAGATTTGTCCCTATCCCCATGAACTGTTTCACCAGATACTCCCTGAAACCCGTGGTCATAGAAATGAGCAGAATCACAGAGCCCACACCAATCATAATGCCGAGCATGGTAAGAAATGAGCGAAGCCTGTTCTCTAGGATTGAGGCAAGGGCGATTCTAAGAAATTCAAAATATTTCATACACCTGTATCCTCTACTATCTTACCATCCTGAACATAAATCCTCCTCCTGGCCTCATTGGCAATTTCAGGGTTGTGGGTTACCAGGATCAGAGTAACCCCCTCCTCGCTATTAAGCCTCTTAAACAGATAGAGGATCTCACTGCCGGTCTTACTATCAAGGTTCCCGGTCGGTTCATCTGCGAGTAGGATTGAAGGCCCATTGATCAGTGCGCGCGCAATGGCCACCCGTTGACATTCCCCGCCAGAGAGTTCATTGGGACGATGATGCCATCGTCCTTCAAGCCCCATCCTTCCAAGAATATATAACCCTTTTTCCCTTCTCTCCTTCGGAGCTACACCTGAATAGAGGAGTGGAAGCTGGACATTATCAAGGGCCGTATGTTTTGGAAGGAGATTGAACATCTGAAATACAAATCCTATCTTTTTGTTACGGATGCGGGCCAGCTCCTCGTCTTTAAGACCTGAAACGTTTATATTCTCCAGCAGATATATCCCTTCTGATGGGCGATCGAGACATCCGATAATATTCATCAGTGTAGATTTTCCAGAGCCAGAGGGTCCGAGGATCGCTAAAAATTCACCGTGTGATATTTTAAGATTGATTTCAGATAAGGCATTCACCTGAGTGGGGCCATGACCATAGACCTTCCTTACATTTTCAAGATATATTAAAGGTTCACTCTCCATCCCTTATATTTACCCTTCTCCCTTCTTCAATACCTTCCACATCTAACGATGTGATAACCATATCCCCCTCTTTCAATCCATCAAGGATCTGGGTAAATTCCCAGTTTGAGATATCTGTCTTTATAACCCTTTTTCTAATCACACCTCCTTCTACGGTATAAACAAATCTTATCCCCTCTCTATCAATCACTGCATTTGTAGGTACGACCATGACATCTTCCTTTACTTCAAGGATTATCTCCGCATCTACAGATGCCCCCACCGGCAATCGCGCTGTATCTGTCTTGTTGATATCTATCTCTACATCAACGGTACGGTTCTGTTCGAGTGTCTTTGATACAACAGGAGAGACATATATCACCTTACCGGTAAAGACCTTACCCGGAGCTGTATCGCTGGTAACTCTCGTATGCTGACCCACCTTGATCTTCATGGCATCTACCTCATCGAAAGGCACCTTTAGCTTCAAAACCGAGTCATCTATAATCTCACAGAATGGCTTTGTCTCCGAAGTAGTAGCAGATAAAGTAGACTGAGGGATGGTAGTCCCTGCCAGACTTGCATAGGGAGGGAACTCCCCTGGGGTTGCATCAAGAAAGGAGATAAGCCCATTAAAGGTCGCGCGTATATTGGTCTTCTCAAGTTCCTCCTCGGTCAGTCTGATATTAAGCCTTGCCTCACTCACTGTATTCTTCGCAATCTCATACTCTTTCCCTGTGGTAGTAAATTTACTTTTTGCCTCATCAAAGACGCTATCTGGTATCACCCCCTCTGTAAAGAGTTTCTTTAACCTTTCGTAGTTCTGTGAGGCAAGCCTGTGTCTTTCTTCTACCTCGTGGAGTCTTAATTCTGCCCCGGTGAGTGCAGCCTTTTGGAGATCAAGTTTTATCTTTATCTCAGAATCATCCAGTTTGACTATGACATCACCCCTTTTAACACGATTACCCTCTTTAAAATTTACCTCCTTAATCTTTAAAGGTAGTAGTGCCTGAAGTCTTACCCTCCTCAGAGGATCCACAGTCCCACTGGATACACCGGTAATGGTCTTCTCAATTCTCC
>JACRGW010000061.1 GCA_016212195.1 Nitrospirota bacterium | reverse complement strand
TTAAATCTAAGGTTCCGGAATAAATCGCCTTCCCGACAATTACCCCTTCTAAGGGAAGTTTTATTAATGCTTTAATGTCCTCGATACTTGATACGCCGCCAGAGGCTATTACAGGTAATTTGACAGACTCCGTGAACTCTCTTATAGATTCTATATTAGGACCTAAGAGCATTCCATCCAACTTTATATCCGTGAATATTATCGCTCTCACACCTGAGTCTTCTAAACTCTTGGCGAAATCAATTGCCCTCTCGCTTGTCGTTTCTCTCCATCCCTTTATCGCAACCATTCCATCCCTTGCATCTATTCCTGCAAGGATCTTACCTTGAAATCTTTTGCATGCCTCTTTAAGAAAGTAAGGATCTTTTACTGCAGAGGTACCGAGGACAACCCTGTCTATTCTTAATGACAGGAGTTTATCAATAGTCTCCATATCCCTTATACCACCACCAACCTCTATCGGTATAGATACAACCTTACGGATATCAATTATGGATTTAATATTCCTGGGGCTCCCCTCTATAGCACCATCAAGGTCAACAATATGTAGTAGTTCCGCACCTTCATCTTCCCAGTGCTTCGCCATAGAGACAGGATTATCGGAGTAAATAGTGACATCTTCCATCCTTCCCTGAATGAGTCTCACGCATTTACCCTCTTTAAGGTCTATGGCAGGGATAATCACCATGCCTTTTAAGAAACCCTTATCCTTCCTTTCCCCTTCTCAACCTTCCCGATAACTGAGAAGGAAATGGATTCCTTTTCAAAGATTCTCAATGATTCCTGAGGTATAGCTATTAGGAGTCCTCCCGATGTCTGGGGATCGAAAAGGATCAACTTATTTTCTTCGGAAAATCGGTCAGGGAATGATACCTTCTCCTTAAGAAATTTTAAATTATTATAGGCACCCTCAGGTACCATCCCGCTATCAATCATTTCTCTTACACGCGGGAGGATCGGGATCGAATCAAAAGAAAGATTGAAATCTATCTCTGAATCCCTCACCATATTATAGGAATGGCCCAGCAGGCCAAAACCTGTTATGTCTGTCATTGCATGTGCTTTTGCATTCAGTGCAGACTTCGATGCCCTGTCATTCAGAGTAAGCATGAGTTCAATAACCTTTTTGAGTTCGTCCTCTTCCAGTTTTCTCCCTTTAAGTGCGGTAGTAAGGATACCTATTCCGAGTGGCTTTGTAAGGATAAGGATATCTCCTGGTATCGCACCCTGAATACGGAGGATCCTCTCTTTCTTTATAACCCCTGTTACAGAAAGTCCGAACTTTAATTCCTGATCCTCGATGCTATGCCCACCCATGAGGACAACCCCTGCCTCTCTGAGTTTATTCACAGCGCCATGGAGTATCTCTTTAATTATCTCTGGCCCGTAATCGCAGGAAGGAAATCCGAGGATAGCCATGGCTGTAAGGGGCCTCCCTCCCATGGCGTATACATCACTCAGTGAATTTGTAGCACTTATCGCCCCAAAGGTGAAGGGGTCATCCACAACAGGTGTTATAACATCCACGGTTTCTACAACGGCTGTATCATCATCGAGTAAATAGACTCCTGCGTCATCCCCCGGACCAACAATCACCCTCTTATCCGGCCTGCCGGAAATATCCTTCAGTATCTCCTCAAGGTCCGCCGGACCAAGCTTACCTGCTCAGCCTGCTGCCTTTACCTTTTCTGTAAGTCTTATTTTCTTTTTCATTGTTTCGCTACTTGTAGTGAATTCACCCTACCCTCCATCCACTCCCGTCTAGGGTGGGGAAAGGTTGGAGATTATCGCTCAAGAATCCCCTCTCCCCCTGCGGGAGAGGGATGGGTGAGGGGGAATAAAAGTTATTTTACCACTTCTCTATCTCAAAGGCATCCTTTATTATCTTCACCTCTTTATCCTTCTGATCAGGAGACCCAGTTATTGATACTATATCGAACCTGCACGGTGTATCTTTAATTCTTTTCTTCGATAAAAAATGGAATGCCGATTTAATAATCTTCTGTCTCTTTGTAGAGGTTACGGAAACCTCCGGAGGTCCGAATTCATCAGACCTCCTTGTCTTTACCTCAATAAAGACTAATGTCCCTTTATCAAGGGCTATTATATCAATCTCACCTGAAGGGCTCTTATAATTCTTTTCGATTATCCTGTAACCCTGCCTCTTTAGATATTTCTCGGCAGTATCCTCACCTTTCTTACCTATAAGTATGGTAGGAAGTTTCATATATTATTCAACAACTTGTCATTGCGAGCACCCAAAGGGTGCGTGGCAATCTCAAAACGAGATTCCTCGCGGAGTTTACCCTGAGCAAAATAACGAGATTCTTCGCTACGCTCAGAATGACATGCGAAGGGCTCGGAATGACACTTTGTGTTAGATTCTCCTTTTAAAATTAAGTGATATTATATATACTTTTTACGGTAGATCAAGACCTATCTTACCCTCTCCCTCGATGGGAGAGGGCGGGGGTGAGGGTGAATCACACCATTCTGATACCCCTCCCCTCCATCCCCTCCCGCAAGGGGAGGGGGTCGTTAAGTTTGTTTTCAAAGTCTATTTACAGGAGGGGCCATGAAACTCACCCATTTCGATAAAGAAGGCAGGTCGAGGATGGTAGATGTGAGCGATAAGAAAGTTACAAGGAGGGAAGCTGTAGCGAAGGGATCTGTCTTTATGAAATCGGAAACCCTGAGATTAATAAAGAGCAAGAAAATTTCCAAAGGAGATGTCCTCGGTGTGGCGAAGATCGCAGGGATAATAGGGGCAAAAAGGACTTCTGAGATCATCCCTATGTGCCATCCTCTGGGCATAGATGCTATCGATATCAACTTCTATATAGATGAAAAGAAGAATAAGATAGATGTAGAATCGAGAGTAAGGGTAGAGGCAAAGACAGGGGTAGAGATGGAGGCAATCACAGCGGTTGCCATCTCTGCCTTAACTATTTATGATATGTGTAAAGCTGCTGATAAGGGTATGGTAATTTCAGATATCTACCTTGCGGAGAAGAGAGGGGGAAAGAGCGGAGAGTATAAAAGAAAAATAGGCCGTAAATCATGAATTGATACCTTTGTCCCTTCAGCCTAAATTGTATATTCCTTTCATCTCTGAGATCGAATCTTTTAGCTTTGAAACAATCCACTCATAATCATCCATATTCTCCGTTTTCTGAGTAAAGTCTATTTTCTGAGGAGAAATAGGTTTTCCGATGGTGACTATGATCTTCCTGAACTTGGGGAAGAAGGAGCCTCTCGGAAGTACCTCAAATGTCCCATCAATCAGGGTCGGAACTAAGGGGACATCAAACTCTTTTGACAGAATACCCACACCTTTTTTAAAGGGCATAAGATTACCATCATATGTCCTTCCACCTTCCGGGAACAGGCAGAGGGCTTTGCCTTTCCTCAAAACGTAACCGGAGATCTGGAGCGCCCTTCTGAGATAAGTCTCAGGATCAATAGGAATAACATGGGCGATTTTTGCAAAGCGGGATGTGAACCAGTTCCTGAAATATTTCTGGAATCCGAGAAAATAGAGGACCATAAACGACTTTATCGGAACACTTATCCCTACAACAAAACCGTCTATATTACTTGCATGGTTAGGAGTAATTATGTAAGGGGGATTGGGGATATTTTCTATTCCCTTAACCTCCAGTCCGAAGAAGACCTTTCCGATAAACCTTAATATACCTACGAGAAAGACGATAAATAGTCTTGTTAGATTGCCCTGAACAAGACCTACTGCCTTTTGGTCATCTTCTGATGGTTCCATTTTAAGAACATCTTTCCACCCCTTCGGAACCTCTCGGACTTCTGCTCTTTCAATACCTTTTTGAAATTTCTCTATCCTTTCTATCAGATCTCTGACAGTGTATACCTCTGATCCGAAGGTATCAGGCAGTTCAATCGAAAAGGCACGACTCAGCAAAACTATCATTTCCACCCTTGTAAGGGAATCAATCCCCAAGTCAAGCTCGAGGTTATGGTCAAATCTTATTGGTCTTTTTTCTGTTATCCTTTCAATGGATGCAATAACCTTTTTTGCTATCTCACCTTCAATGATTTCTATCTCTTCTTTAACCCCTTCCTTTACTGCCTTTCCTAACAATATCTCCTTTACTGCAAACCTTTTTAACTTTCCTAAGGGAGTCCTCGGAAGTGGAAATTGATATACCTCATATCCCTTGATTCTTTTATAAGGAGGAAGTTTCAATGATAGCGTCTTTATCTCCCATCCTACAGCTTCATTGAAGTTTGCTATCCTGTTTTCTTTCATGTAATCCATATCTGGAACAACCACAGCCTCAAGGCTCTCGGCGATACCGGGTTTCTTCTCAATACCGAGGACACATATCTCCTTGATGATAGGGCTTTGGAGATAATGCCTCTCAATTTCCTCAGGATAGATGTTCTTTCCTGATGAGAGTACTATAACCTCTTTGGATCTACCTGTGATATATATGTAAATATCTTTATCCACATATCCGAGGTCTCCTGTATAGAACCATCCGTCCTTCATAACCTTTTCTGTTTCTTCAGGGTTTCTGTAATATCCCTTCATAACATTAGGACCCCTAACAGCTATCTCTCCTATCCCATTACTATCAGGATTAATTATCTTCACCTCAATCTCAGGCAAAGGTAATCCTACAGACCCCCTTTTTGTCCGATTCAATGGATTAAAACTTATCACAGGGGATGTCTCTGTAAGACCAAATCCCTCAATGATTGTGAATCCGAGTGCCTCTAAATCCTGTGAGACTTCGGGATCAAGCTTTGCCCCTCCGCTCACAAAGAACCTGAACTTATTGCCGAATCTTTTATGAACTGATGAAAAGAATATTCGTCCTGTGTTTATTCTCAGTTTACTCCTTAGAAACCCCGATAACTTTAAAAGAATAAGAATAATCTGATTTATAGGAAATTTTAATCCCTCCATCTTATCTATAATCCCCCGCCTAAGCATTGCGAAGAGTTGAGGGACACCAGTGAGAACCGTTACTCCCTTTTCAACCATCGTCTTAAGGATATCAGGGCCCTTGAGGCTCTGCTGATATACAACCCTTGCTCCGGTAAGAAGGGGGACAAGGAAGTTCACCATAAACGGGTATGAATGGTGAAGTGGAAGGAGAGAGAGGATACAGTCATTCTCATCAATAATTTTTGCCTTCTGGATACTTCTGGTATTGGAAAGGAAATTTCTATGTGTGAGCATAACACCCTTAGGCCTTCCCGTAGTACCGGATGTATAAATAAGTGATGCCATGTCATCGGGATTGATGGCTGGAAAGGAATCAAGATGGGGATACTTAAGAATCTCTGAGAATTCTGGACTATCAAGGTTTATTACATTAATCCGTGATCCGTGAATCGTGATCTGTGAACTACTAAAGTTCTTAAAACTCTTTTCCGATATCAAGATCGCTTTACTCTCCGAATCCTGAATAAGATTCTTTACCTCATCGTCGCTGAGCTGGATGTCTATAGGTACAACAACCGCACCGATAAAGGATATGCCGAGATAAACGATCCCCCATTCTGGTCTTCCCTCAGAAAATATTGCAACCCTCTCTCCCTGTCTGACACCTTTCGTATAAAGGAAAGAGGCTATCGATTTTGACAGTAGAAGGAGTTCTTTATAGGTATATCCTTTATCTTCTGTCTCGAGTACGATTCTGTCGGGATTTTTCCTGGATGCCTCTTCAACAGCCAGAGGGATATTAACCGGTCCTGACATTCGGCCCACCTCCTTTTACATATTTGAGAATCACCAAGCCGACAAGGAAGAAGATAACAACAGAAAGGATTGCAGGTCTCTGACTGCTGAATTGAGTAGATACAATACCGAAGACAAGGGGGCCTGCTATTGCAGAGGACTTTCCTATAAGGGAATAGACACCGAAATATTCCGCCTCTTTTCCTTCAGGGACAAACTGTGTATAGAATGCCCTTGTTGCTGCCTGAACAGTGCCGAGTCCAAGTCCTGCAAAGGATGCAAGCATCCAGAACTGTGCCTTTGTCTGGATAAAGAAGGCTATAGTTGCCACCGATGTCCACATCAGGAGGGAAATCATAACCACCTTCTTTGGTCCCCATATATCTGTTGGCCTTGCCATTATAAAGGCACCAATAAGTGCAGATGTCTGGACGATAAGATAAAGAAATATAAGTTCCTTTGGTTTAAACCCGAGGGTTGTAGCAGCAAATATGCTCGAAAATACTATCACAGTACTCACCCCATCCTCATAGATGAGATAGGAGATTAAAAATTTCCTCAGTTCCCTTCTTCCCCATATCTCCTTTAATGTCTTTATAGTATGTCTGAAACCTTTGATTCCTGCCTGAACTGCAGAGAATTCTCCCTTTATATCAGATGGAAGAAAGAGAAAGGCAGGAATAGAAAAAAACAAAAAGAAGGCTCCAACCATAAGCCATGTGACTTTAAAATGATTACCCATTACTAAAGGAAGGGCGAGGAGAAGTGAGAGAAAAGAGCCTGCATAGCCTGTACCGAATCCCCAGGCAGAGACGCGACCCTGATATTCCTGAGGAGCAATTCTCGGAAGGAATGAATTATAAAAGACAAGGCCACCTTCCATGCCAAGATTTGCTAAGGCGATGAGAAGAAATCCTTCAAAAACCATATCTTTCTCAAGAGTCGAAAGACTTGCTATAGCTCCAACACTAATCGCAGTGTAGATAAAGAGAAGTCTCTTCTTTATACCACTATAATCTGCGATGCCTCCTAAAAAAGGAGAAGTCAGAGCCACTATCGTCATACTAACCGATATTGCCCTTCCCCACCAGAGGTCACCGAGACCTGCCTCATTCCCGACTATTGTATTCACATAATATACAGGGAATACAACAGATGCAATAATAGCAGAGTAACTCGAATTCGCAAAATCAAAAAGCACCCAGCTTATGATATGTCTCTTATTTAGTTTCATCTCTTAGGTAATTGTATCAAAATGATTCACTATTGGCTATAGGTACTGTTAATTCTCATAAAAATAATCCACTTTCTTATTGAAAATCGACCCGGTTAAACGATATTATAAGACACAAATTACTTCCTGAAGCATGCACCTGTGATATACTGATCAAAACTGTATATTTCGAGTCGAAATGAACGTGAGTTATAAGAAACCGCATAGGATATTAAGGAGGAACTTTGGCAAAATACAGCGGAGCATATAAGAGTGAAAAAAGAAAAAAGGACTTGTTGAGGCAGAAAAAACAGGAAGAGAAGAGACAGAGGCGTTTCAAAAAAGACGTGGCTATAGGAGAGAAAGATGAAGCGGAACCTTTAAAAGAAACGGAAAGTAGTAGATAGTGCCGTTACAACTTATTAAACCTATTGATAGACTATATGTATAAATTTTTTCTTTAGTCTATTTGCTGTTATTCGCAGATCAGGTGGGCCGATAAGAATTAAAGGGAGATTTCACCCTACATCCTCTAACTGGAGTGGCCCCCTTTTTGTCCCGTATCTGTATATCGTAATCCCCTTGCATCCTTTTGAATAGGCATAGAGATAGGCCCTTTTTACATCTTCCTTTGTTGCCTTCTTAGGAAGGTTTATCGTCTTTGACACAGCATTATCCGTATATTCCTGAAATGCTGCCTGCATATCTATATGGAAAGCAGGGCTAATATCATGGGCGGTAACGAAGAGTTTTTTCGCAGCCTTAGGAATTTCCTTAATCCCCCTGAGAGTCCCCTTTACTGCTATCTTCTTCATAAGTTCATCGCTATAAAACCCCTCTTCCTTTGCCCTCTTTATAAATAAAGGACTCGCCTCTTCAAGGACTGTATCCATAACATGTCTCGTGTAATAAATAGCGAAGAGAGGCTCTATCCCGCTACTGCAGTTAGCGATAATTGATAATGTCCCTGTAGGTGCGATAGTTGTTGTGGTTGCATTCCTTACCCTCGGCATCCCTTCCCTGTCATAAATACTTCCTTTGAAGTTAGGGAAGAGGCCTCTTTTTTCTGAAAGTCTTTCTGATTCCTCCCTCGCCTTATCCCTTATGAATTTCATAACCTCTCTTGCGAGATTAAGCGCCTCTTCTGAATCATAGGGTATCTCTAATTTTATCAGCATGTCCGCCCATCCCATCACACCGAGGCCAATCTTTCTGTTCCCCTTATGCATCGTCTCTATCTGTGGTATTGGATATCTGTTCGCATCTATGGCATTGTCGAGGAATCTTACACATAGGCTAACAGTCCTTCCAAGTTTTTCATAGTCAATCTCATGTGGTTCGGAGTTCGGAGTTCGGAGTTTGGAGACTTTCTCATTATAACTTTGAACCTTGAACTTTGAACTTTGAACTTCTTTGACCATTCTTGCCAGATTTATCGAACCGAGCACACATGCCTCATTGGGTAGAAGGGGTTGTTCACCGCATGGATTTGTTGATTCAATAACACCTAAATGAGGTGTTGGATTATCCCTGTTTATCCTGTCTATGAATATTAATCCCGGGTCTCCTGTCTCCCAGGCAGATCGAATAATCTGCTCAAATACATCCCTTGCTATCTGCTTTCCAACCACCTTGCCTGTCCTCGGATTAAAGAGGTCGTATTCTCTGTCCTTTTGAACTGACTCCATAAAGGCATCAGTTACAGCTACGGAGATGTTGAAATTGGCAAGTTCCCCTTCTTCCCTCTTTACGGTTATGAAATCAATTATATCAGGGTGGTCAACCCTGAGTATCCCCATATTGGCACCTCTCCTTGCGCCTCCTTGTTTTATTACTTCTGTTGCTGTATTAAAGACCTTCATAAATGAAACAGGACCACTCGCTATGCCCCCGGTAGACATAACCTTATCTCTCTTGGGTCTAAGTTTCGAGAAAGAGAACCCTGTGCCTCCCCCTGATTGGAGTATAAGGGCGGCATTTTTTAAGGACTCGAAGATGCTCACCATTGAGTCTTCAACAGGAAGGACAAAACAGGCAGCAAGCTGGCCGAGTTCCCTCCCTGCATTCATCAAGGTAGGGCTGTTAGGGAGGAAATCGAGGTTTCTCATCATATCATGGAAACTATCCTCAACCTTTCTAACCTCTTCTTCCTTTACCCCATAAATCCTTTCAGCATCTGCTATTGTCCTCGCAACCCTCCTGAACATTTCTTCGGGAGTTTCTATTGTCCTCCCGTTTTCGTCCTTTTTAAGGTATCTTCCTTCAAGGACCTTCAGGGCATTAGGGGTAAGTTCAGACAATCAATACCTTTCTGAAACTATCTCTGTCCCTATACCCTCTTTAGTAAAGATCTCGAGGAGCAGGGCATGGGGGACCCTTCCGTCTATGATATGCACCTTAGATACTCCCTTTTCTAAGGCCTTAAAGCACGCCTCAATCTTTGGAAGCATTCCGCCTGTTATAGTACCGTCAGCGATCAGGGTTTCAACCTCTTTCTTGTTTAATGTAGAAAAGAGTATATTATCCTTAGTCATTACACCCTCAATATCCGTAAGGAGGATAAGTTTCTCTGCCATTAACGCTGAAGCCACAGCCCCCGCAACAAGATCTGCATTTATGTTATAGGTATCCCCCTTACCGTCAACTCCGATAGGTGCTATAACAGGTATAAAATGGTTTTTCTCGAGGGAGGTCAGAATCTCAGGGTTCACTTTTTCAACCTCTCCAACAAGTCCGATATCGATTATTTCCGGTTCGCCTGTCTCCTCTGAAGGCTTTGTGATCACCTTTTTCTTTGCACGGATAAGTCCTCCGTCTTTCCCTGTAAGTCCTGTAGCATTTCCGCCATGATGGTTTATCAATGAGACGATCTCCTTGTTCACCTTCCCGCCAAGGACCATCTCCACAATATCCATGGTCTCTTCATCGGTCACCCTCTGCCCCTGAACGAATTCAGGCTTTTTACCCATCTTCTCCATAATGCTCCCTATCTGTGGACCTCCACCGTGAACAATAACAGGATTTATCCCTATATAGTTCATCAGGATAACATCAAGGGCAAAGGCTTCTTTGAGTGCCTCCTCTACCATCGCACTCCCACCATACTTTATAACAAAGGTCTTCCCGTAGAAGCTCTTGATATAGGGAAGTGCCTCGATAAGGGTCTTTGCCTTCGCTATGATATCTTCCATAAGTTGTCCTTTTAGTTTTGAGTGGAAATAATATTACAATTTTTCGGTCATTCCTGCCCCCTATCAAGTACGGGATAAACTCCAGCAGGAATCCAGAGGGATATTGTTTTTACTGGATTCCCACTTTTGTGGGAATGACAATTATTTTAAAGTATATACCTGCTCAGATCTTCATCCTTCACAATCTCGCTCAGTTTATTCCTTACATAGGTAGCATCGAGATCAATCCTCTTCTTTCCACCCTCAGGTGCCTCAAAGGATATATCCTCTATCAGTTTCTCCATGATTGTATGAAGTCTCCTCGCACCTATGTTCTCTGTCCTTTCATTCACAAGGGCAGCGATCGAGGCTATCTCTTCAATGGAATCCGATGTAAAATTCACCTCTAACCCCTCAGTCTGTAATAAGGCTGTGTACTGTTTTATAAGGGCATTCTTTGGCTCTGTGAGGATCCTCACAAAGTCATCCTTCCCCAGGGCATCGAGCTCAACCCTGAGCGGAAACCTTCCCTGTATCTCCGGTATAAGGTCAGAAGGTTTTGAAACATGGAATGCCCCGGCTGCTATAAAAAGGATATGATCTGTCCTCACCATCCCGTATTTCGTAGTAATAGTT
This sequence comes from Nitrospirota bacterium, assembly GCA_016212195.1. Classification (GTDB taxonomy): domain Bacteria; phylum Nitrospirota; class Thermodesulfovibrionia; order JACRGW01; family JACRGW01; genus JACRGW01. Next base: position 4,231 of record JACRGW010000061.1, on the reverse strand, counting down.
GACCCCTCAACAATAGGGAGAAGATCCCTCTGCACACCTTCCCTTGACACATCAGGTCCGTATGAAGAGCTACGGCTCGCTATCTTGTCGATCTCATCAACAAATATAATACCTGCCTGTTCAGTCCTTTCCACCGCCTCCTTTATAACCTTATCCATATCAATCAGTTTGTTTGCCTCCTCCTGGGCAAGGACCCTTAACGCATCAGGTATCTTCACCTTCCTCCTCTTACTCTTCTCTGGGAGAAGTCCACCGAGCATCTCCTTCAGGTTTATCTCGAGGTCTTCAAGTCCAACATTCGAAATTACACCAAAGGGCATAACCTTCTCCCTCACCTCTATATCTACAAACCTGCCATTAAGTTTCCCTTCTCTCAGTTGCTCTCTAAGTTTCTCCCTCGTGTCCTTCTGGTCTATGTCGGAGTTCAGTTCTATTGGTTGAGAGGATGTATCGAATCCTGTCTGCCTTTTTGGTGGAAGGAGGAGATCAAGAACCCTCTCTTCTGCCATAGACTGTGCCTTTTCCTGAACCTTCTCCACCTGTTCTGCCTTTACCATGCTTACTGCTAACTCTGTAATATCCCTTATCATTGATTCAACATCCCTGCCTACATATCCAACTTCTGTATATTTCGATGCTTCAACCTTTAGAAATGGTGCCTGAGTAAGCCTTGCGAGACGTCTCGCTATCTCCGTCTTACCTACACCTGTAGGTCCTATCATTATTATATTCTTAGGCATCACCTCATCCCTTAATTCTTCAGGGAGCTGTTGTCTCCTCCATCTTGTCCTGAGGGCTAAGGCCACCGCCTTCTTCGCCTTTTTCTGTCCGATAATGTATTTGTCGAGTTCCTTAACTATCTCTTTCGGGGTCAGTCTATTCAAATCTCCTCCACTATAATCTGTTCATTTGTATATATGCATATCTTCGATGCAATCCTCATTGCCTCCTCAACTATCTCCCTGGCGCTCATGTCTGTATGTGCTAACAATGCCTTTGCAGCCGCCTGGGCAAAGGGCCCTCCCGAGCCGATGGCAGCAATTCCATCCTCAGGCTCTATTACATCACCTGTGCCTGATAAAATGAATGTATGTTCCATGTCAGCGACTATTAGAAGTGCCTCAAGTCTCCTAAGTATCCTGTCTGTCCTCCAGTCTTTAGCAAGCTCTACTACAGCCCTTGTTATATTGCCGTGATAGGCCTCTAACTTTGTCTCAAACTTCTCGAATAGTGTCATGGCATCCGCAGTTGCGCCTGCAAAGCCGGCAAGGATCCTGTCGTTATACATTTTCCTTATCTTCTTTGCATTATGTTTCATTATGGTATTACCTATCGTAATCTGACCATCACCAGCGATTGCGGTCTTTCCATCCCTTCTTATAGCTATTATTGTTGTGCCGTGAAATCCCTGAGAATTCATCTTTAATCTCTCCTATTTTTCATTGACAGCCTTTTTACTTCTCGGGTGAGCCTTATCATAAACCTCCATAAGTTTATCCATACCCAGATGGGTATACTTCTGAGTTGTGGAGAGGCTTTTGTGACCGAGGAGTTCCTGTATCGCCCTGAGGTCTGCTCCTGCATCGAGGAGATGGGTAGCAAAGGAATGCCTCAGTGTATGGGGTTTTACAGTCTGTTTCAATGACTCCATGCTGTATTTAAGAACAATCCTCCTCACACTCCTCTCCGTAATCCTCTTCCAGCTCCTGTTAAGGAATAAAGGAAACCTCTCATCGTAAACTGTGAACTGCCCGCCCCGCTTCTCCGTAGGATCCTGTGGAGCGGAGCGAGGCCGGGGTGAACCGTGAACTGTCCCTTCAATATATCTCTTCATTGCCTCTATAGCCTTTGAACCAATAGGGACTATCCTTTCCTTCCTGCCTTTTCCCTTAACCTTTATGAGTCCGTCAGAGAGATTAATGTCTTCTCTGTCTAAGGAGACCAGTTCCCCAATCCTTATACCGCTTGAATAGAAGAGCTCCAGAATAGCACGGTCTCTGAGAGAAGAGGTCTCTTCCCTGTTAGCCGCTTCAACCAACCTGAAGGCATCATCCACGGAAAGAAAATGGGGGAGAAATTTCTCCTGCTTAGGTGTTGCTACGATCTTGGCAGGGTTCTTATCTATGTAACCTTCTCTGTGGAGGAATCTGAAAAAGGTCCTTATTGTTGCGAGCTTCCTTGCTATAGATGACTTCTTAAGCCCGACTCTGTGAAGATGGCTGAGATAACCCCTTATCTCAAGGTTTCCGATTCCTTTGATACTTCTGTCTCTTATGTATCCTATGAACTGTTCTAAGTCCGATATATAGTTCCTCTGTGTATGTTCTGAAAGGTCTCTCTCTATTTTTATATACCTCATGAATTCATCGGCAAGATTCCTCATAGAAATATCCATAAAAAGATTTTACAAGATAGAGGAGCGATAAGTCAATCCGATAAGGTCTTAATCTTTCTGATTGTATCAGACTTTTTATTGTGTTATATTCTTAAAATTCATTTTCTGCCTTTCATATTCAGGCTTAAACATTCCATTTATAAAAGAAGAAAGAAATGGCTGAGATTCGACCATTCAGGGGAATAATCTATAACAGAGAAAAGGTGGGTGATCTTGATCTCGTAATAGCACCTCCATACGATATTATCACGCCTGAGCTTCAAGAAAGGCTTTACCAGGTAAGTCCGTATAATATAGTCCGTCTCGATCTCGGAAAGGAATATCCTGATGATATCCCTGAAAATAATAGATATGCAAGGGCCTCTGCCTATCTTGATGATTGGCTTAAAGAGGGGATACTTAAGAGGGATGAGTCTGAGTCGATCTATATCTACCAGATGGACTATCTGTCTCCAAAAGGAGTAAAAAAGACCCTCAGGGGTTTTGTCTGCCTTGTAAAGATAGAAGAATTAGGCTCAGGGGTAATTCTTCCCCACGAAAATACTTACTCAGGTCCAAGGGTTGACAGGCTCAATCTTTTACGGTCAACCAAGGCAAATCTTAGCCTTATCTTCTCACTTTATCCTGGTGAGGGAAGGATATCAAAGATTATAAAGCAGATAAACCAGGAGGGCTCGGCTTTAAAAGCTAAAGATAATGAAGGATCAGTCCACAGCCTCTGGGCAATAAAGGATAGATATGTCATAGAAGAAATCGTAAAGGGAATGAAAAACAGACCGATCTTTATAGCCGATGGTCATCACCGCTATGAGACAGCCTTTCTCTTCAGAGATGAGATGAGGAAGAAAGGGGAAAATAGATATGACTATGTAATGATGTTTCTCGCTGATTTAGATGAAGAAGGGCTAACTATCCTTCCAACACATAGATTGGTTCGAAATATCCCAATCCCGGACAATGAAAAGATAATAACGGCTATTCAGAAGGATCTTGAGGTTACACCTGTTCAGCATAAAGAGATGATGCTCAGAGGGCTTGAGGAGAGTAACCATCATTCTTTCGGGATGTATATGAATGGGGCTTATTATCTTTTAAGATTAAAGGATAGGGTTATAGAGTCTGTGAATCTCCCCGATGCCCTGAAAGATCTTGATGCAGCCATCCTCCACTACCTCCTCTTCGAGAAAGACCTCCAGGTGAAGGGTGGAGATTTTGATTATGAAAGAGACGTGGACGAGGTTATTAAGAAGATAGATTCAGGGAATTTCAGGATCGCCTTCTTCATGAATCCCCCTCAGGTTAGTGAGGTGAAAGATGTAGCACTATCGAACGAAAGGATGCCCCCGAAGACGACCTTTTTCTATCCCAAACTCCTTACAGGGATGGTGATTAATAAGTTTGTCGTAGACCTCCCTCAGAAATAATAATAGATAGAGAATCAAACAATCTATCTTGAAGATTTTCTTTCCTGATTTAAGTTATAATAATTTGTGGTAAAGGTAAGAGAGGTTGAATGTAAAACCCTCCTCACAAAATCCGGCCTTGCAGATTACACAATAAACTGTTACACGGGCTGTGAACATGGATGCAGGTATTGCTATGCCCGTTTCATGATGAAGTTCACTGGACATAACGATCCCTGGGGAAGTTTTGTTGATGTCAAGATTAACGGGCCTGAGGTCCTTTTGAGGCAGATCAGAAATACGAAACCTGGCAGTGTTTTTGTGAGTTCTGTCTGTGATGGATGGCAGCCTTTAGAGGAAAGGTACCAGCTCACGAGGAAGTGTCTCGAGATTCTCCTAAGCAACCACTACCCTATAACAATCCTCACTAAGA
>JACRGW010000059.1 GCA_016212195.1 Nitrospirota bacterium | reverse complement strand
ATCTTAATGTAAGAAGGACACTTCGCAGCCTGATCAAAAAGGGGAAAGGTGCAGATCAGGTTCTAAAGGAAGACCTGCGGGTCGATAATGTGTCATCAAAGAAACATTGCGTTGTAGTACTGGCTATAGATCATTCCTGGTCAATGGCCAGATGCAGAAAATTACAATACGCCAAAGATTCTGCAGCGGGATTGGTCTTCGCTGTCAAGAAAAACAGGGACCAGATCGCACTAATATCCTTTTCTGATGAAGCCTCAGTGCTTTCCAGACCAACTAATAAATATGAATCGCTGATCCGTCACATAACAAGATTAAGACCTGAAAAAGAAACCAATATTGCAGATGTATTTTTGAAAGCGTTCACTCTGTTTTCAGCCTCAGGGAAGAACCTTTTAAGACATCTCATCCTTCTAACAGATGGGATTCCTACCATAAGCAGGCAGGCATTTACCCGTAACGAACTGGAAAATAGAATCTCTTATGAAGTAAGAAAAATGAGAAAGATGGGCATAACCATAAGTGTAATCTGTATAAGAGACGACCTCGAGGAAACCGATACAAGTTTAGCTAAAAGGATTGCCTATATTGGAGGAGGCGTATTCAGTCTTGTGAACACACAGAATTTACTTAACCAGGTGTTACGAGAATATTCAAATGTAAAATTGAAGGAGACCTAATGAGGTCTGGATGGAAAACTGTTAAATCCAGAATTACTATGCTGGTGAATAATACAGTCAAAAAGATATTGCAAAATATTAAAGAATATAGTAATCTTACCGCCGTGACTGAGAATTAGGCTTAACTTTATTGCTTCTCAGAGAAGGGAGGGTTAGCTTATGCCTGTTTTAACCAATTATTTCTCGCTTGATTCTGTCCTGAAGCAGGTTCATGATTTTCCAGAAGGAGCAGTAAGGTCATTCCCGAGGCCTAAGAAATTCTCCCTTGTAGCCGGTGTGGGTGAAGGGAAAACAAGGCTCACAGCCTTCGATAAGGCACTGCTCGCCGCAGGGATCGGTAACATAAATCTTATAAAGTTAAGCAGTATATTGCCACCTTATGTTTTATACCAGAAATATATCGATATCCCTCCTGGCTCTCTTGTACCTACTGCCTATGGTTCTATCATAAGTGATAGAACAGGAGAGTTGATCTCAGCTGCTATAGGCATAGGTATGGCTTCTGAAGATGATTATGGTGTTATTATGGAGTTCTCTGGGAAATGCTCAAAGTTAGACGCTGAGGCAAAGATCAGGAATATGCTCATCGAAGCCTTTGAGAACAGGCAACTACCTCTGAATAAGGCATGGATAAAGGCAGTCGAGCACCGAGTGGAAAAGGTTGGTTGCGCTATTGCTGCTATCCCTCTCTGGTATTGACTTCTGAAATAGAAACTTTCCCTTTACTGGATGTTTAAAATCCTTCCCTGCAGAAAATTTCTTGGAAGCAAAGAAGTCTATGAGAAAGCCAAGATTATTCTTATCAGCTTTCCTCTCGATCATACAGTGACTTTTCGGTCAGGCACCCGCTTCGCCCCTTCCGCCATTAGGGATGCGTCCTATTCCCTTGAAGAATACAGTTTTCTAACAGAAAGGAATATTTTAGACATACCATTTTATGACTGGGGTGAACTTGAACTCCCTCTGGGAGATCTTTCAACATCCCTGAAACTGATAGAGGATGTATCAGAAACGATTATCGGAGATAGTAAGTTTCCCGCTATCATAGGTGGAGAACACCTTATAACCTATCCTGTTATAAAGGCGTTAAAGAAGAAATATGATAATCTTGTAGTGTTCGATCTCGACGCACATTTCGATTTAAGGAATAGTTATTACGGAATAAAATATTCACATGCAACTGTGATGAGGCGCGTAGCAGAGGTCATTGGTGTAGAGAATCTTTTTCAGTTTGGTATAAGGTCTGGAACCAAAGAGGAAAAAGATTTTTCTGCAGGAAGTAATTTGCACACCCTTTCTTCAAAGAGTTTTGAAGAGGCTCTCTTAAAGTCCTGTGGCAGGCCTATATATCTAACGGTTGATATTGATGTACTTGATCCTGCTTTTGCTCCCGGAGTTGGTACACCTGAGCCAGGAGGACCTTCAAGCCGGGAAATCCTTGACGCCCTCTCTTTTCTCCAGAATGGTAATATTATAGGTTTTGACCTTGTAGAGGTCTGCCCTCCCTATGACCCTTCAACTACTACTTCTATTTTAGGGGCAAAATTGATAATTGAAATCCTTTTCCTTATGGATAAAAAACCTTGACAGACATTGCCTTTTCTGTAAGATTATAAAGAGGAAGTTCACTGTTCACAGAAAAGAAATATACCATGAACCATCAACCGTGAACCATGAACTTTTATTTGAGGAGGTATTTCTTTGAGATTAAGTGTTAATGTTGACCATGTAGCAACTGTAAGACAGGCAAGGAGGGGGGTTGAACCTGAACCGATTACTGCAGCAGTTATTGCAGAACTCTCAGGTGCTGACGGAATAACAGTACACCTGAGAGAAGACCGCAGGCATATACAGGACCGGGATCTGAGATTACTCAGAGAAATCGTACAGACAGAGCTTAACCTCGAAATGGCAGCTACAGAGGAGATTGTAGGGATTGCCCTTAAAGTAAAGCCTGACATGGTTACATTAGTCCCCGAGAAAAGGGAAGAAATAACTACAGAAGGCGGTCTGGATGTCATCCAGAATAAGGATTATCTAAAAGGCGTAATTAAACGCCTTCAGGATGGAGGAATCCCTGTTAGCATTTTTATTGATCCTGATACAGAACAGATAAAGACAGCCCATGAGATAAAAGCTACTTTTGTAGAGATCCATACCGGGATGTAT
>JACRGW010000057.1 GCA_016212195.1 Nitrospirota bacterium | reverse complement strand
GCCTTTTTAATCTCTTTCTCGTTGGTATCCCTGTCAACGCCGAGTATTTTATAATAATCCTCTTTTGTAACGGTAGCTATAGTCTCTCCTTAAGGAAGGGTTCAAGTATTTATCTATACGATCTTAGCTTGAAGATATTAGCCTGACCCCTTGATTCTTTATCTCCTTAAATCCTTTTCTTTAAGTTTAATTATTATATAAAACGTGAGTATAATATTGTCAAGTATTTTAAGTCCGCTTTTTTAAAGGGCTTGAAATATAATAAAAGATGTGATAAAAAGTCATACATGATATCAAAGGTTACAAGCAGTACCCTCATCGGTATTGATGCCTACCTCGTTGAGGTCGAGACAGATATCTCTGCAAGGGGATTGCCCTTCTTCTCCACTGTAGGGCTTCCAGATATGGCTGTGAAGGAAAGCAAAGACAGGGTGAGGGCAGCCTTGAAAAATACAGGTTTTGATTTTCCCCTTAAGCAGATTACTGTAAATCTCGCCCCTGCAGATATAAAGAAAGAGGGTTCTGCCTTTGACCTTCCGATCGCTATAGGGATAATAATCGCAGAGGGGGTTATCGATCAGAAAAGGGCAGAAGGTTACCTCCTTGTTGGAGAACTATCATTGAACGGAAAGGTGAAGCCCATAAGAGGGGCCCTTTCTATAGCGGTAACTTCATGGAAAAAAGGTTTAAAGGGATTAATCCTTCCTGCAGAAAACGCTGCTGAGGCCGCAGTTGTAAGGGGGATTCCGGTTTACGGGGTAGAAACCCTTCCTCAGGTTGTTGAATTCCTTAATGGCAACCTATCGATCCAGCCTACTACAACAGATATAGAGAAGGCGATGGTAGAGAACTCCTTCTATCAGGATGACTTCTCTGATGTTAAAGGACAGGAGCATGTAAAAAGGGCTATTGAGGTAGCTGCGGCAGGAGGTCATAACATTCTTATGATAGGGCCTCCAGGTTCAGGAAAGACTATGCTTGCAAAAAGACTCCCGACCATACTTCCGAGGATGAGCTTTGATGAGGCGCTGGAGACGACCAAGATACATAGCGTAATGGGACTCCTTAAAGACCACCAGCCACTAATCGCTACCCGTCCCTTCAGGAACCCGCACCATACAATCTCTGATGCAGGAATGGTAGGAGGAGGGCAGATACCTAAACCAGGAGAGGTCTCATTATCCCATAACGGTGTCCTCTTCCTCGATGAACTACCAGAGTTCAGGAGGAATGTCCTTGAGGTATTAAGACAACCACTCGAGGATGGAGATGTAACCATCTCGAGGGCAGTAACCTCTATTACATACCCGGCATCCTTCATGCTTGTTGCAGCATCAAATCCCTGCCCCTGCGGTTTCTACGGAGATCTACGGCACGAATGTAGCTGCACGCCTTCACAGATACAAAAATACAGACACAGGGTATCCGGTCCTCTCCTCGACAGGATAGATATCCATCTTGAAGTCCCTTCAGTACCCTACAGGGAGCTCTCAGATACAGCCCAGATTGAACGATCTGAGAACATACGTGAAAGGGTAATGAAGGCAAGGGAGATTCAGATCGAGCGTTTTAAAAAGGACCGTATCTATTCGAATGCACAGATGCGTTCTAAACACCTCAAACGATACTGTACCCTGGGTCAGAATGCGCAGAGAATCCTCGAAATAGCAATGAATAAACTCGGTCTGTCTGCAAGGGCCTATACAAGGGTATTGAAGGTATCGAGGACGATAGCAGACCTCACACGCAGGGAAGAGATCTTACCTGAGGATGTCTCCGAGGCAATCCAGTACAGGAGCCTTGACAGAGGGCAGGTTTGAATATCTTTTTAAAATGTTATTATTAAACAGCTGCGCTTAAAATCAGGAGGTTGATGTGAAAAATAAAGAGGAGGAACTTTTAAAGCGTATTACCTCTAATCCCTCCATCTTTGGAGGAAAGCCAATTATCCGTGGGATGAGGATAGCTGTTGAACATATCCTCGGGATGCTTGCAGCAGGCTCTACTGTTGATGAATTACTGGAAGGGTATCCATTTTTAGAAAAAGAAGACATACAGGCATGTCTGGTTTATGCCCATAGAATTGTTGCACACGAAAGGATTGAACCGGCTATTACTACTTCATAAAATTCATGAAATTTCTGCTCGACAGTTGCATTTCAATCTTTGCCGTTAAAAATCTCAGAGATACTGGCTATGATGTATTCTGGATACCAGAAATCGGAAAAGACCCAGGCGATGACATCATCATAAAGAAAGCCTTATCGCTCTGTTATACTCATGCCAGAAGCAAGCTCACACCGAAGTCTTGTCCTTCGCCTTGCAATCCTTCCGTGCTGCTTCAGCAAGTCTTGGCCAAGCCCCTATTTTGGTATTAAAGAAAAAGATAATGGTTAAAGAAAAAAATTGACAGGTGCTATCGTATATGATAGTATATTTTATGGGTAAACCTGAAAAGCTCTTTGCTAAGGTCAAGAATAATCCACAAGATGTCAGATTCGATGAAATCTGTAAATTAGCAGAGGCTTTTGGTTTTAGATATAAAGGTGGTAAGGGAAGCCATAAGGTATACAGTAAAAAAGGTATTC
>JACRGW010000058.1 GCA_016212195.1 Nitrospirota bacterium | reverse complement strand
TATCATCACTACAGGATTCAATAACCAATCTTATGGCTTTTTCGATCTGATCAGCCTTCATCTTGAATAAGACCTTTCTCCTTCTTTTATTGTTATCTTGTCAATCCATGCACTACCACCTATTTTATTATCAAACTTTGTGCTTCTTTGCCTCTTGATACTTATAATCCCTGCATAACAATCTGGTGGTGTCATGAAATCTATCTGTACTTCTTTCCAATGGTTGGTCCCTGTAACAGTATCTGTTGTCTTATATAGACCTTTTCCACAAGACCCTTTTGACTGGTTATGTCCTGTTATGTCAATAAAGATACCATTTGTTGTGGTAAGGTCTTCTGTCTTTATATACCCTTTCAGGGTATAAGTTGTATCGGGTTTAAGGAGGGTCACCTGTGAGGCAGCCACAAGATCAGGATTATGTTTACCATTGAAGACCATCGAGAGGGATTTTAAACCTTCTCTATGGACGTCATTGTCAATAGATATCTTAACCCCTTCTTCCTTCCCGATTTTCCAGTCAAACCCTCCATCGATCGGAACCTTTTCGAACCCCCCATTCCATAAGATATCCTCTGACCCTGCATTCTCTATGTCAGGATTCCCTATACGACCAAAATCCTTAAGGGCAGACATCCAGAGCTGTCTTGCCTCACTGTATTCGGAGTTTGAAATCAAAAAGTCTATATATTTGAGATAAAGACCTTTCTCTATCTTCTGCCCTTCAGATATAACATTCCAGACCTCTCTCGCATTCACTAACTTATTATTAGAGATAAGATAAGAAAGATAGCCCTTATAGTAGTTGTATGATGGAGGAATAAGGTTGGTAAGGATATATCTATTTTCGATGGTAAGCCTCTCAGATAGATCATAAACCATATTCTGATTCTCCGGTTTGAGGATGAGATATTCCCTGAGATTCAGGAAGGACTTATCTGTCTTTTCCCTCAATAGATAGAAGACACCTGCCTCCCACCTGAGGTCTGAATTATTAGGATTTACAAGAATTGCCTTAGAAAGGGAAAGGTCAGCCTCTTTTTCCATGCCAAGTCCCTCGTAGGCCCTTGCCAGGGCGATCCAGACCCTGCTATCAAGGGGGTTAAGCCTTAATGCCTCTCTATAGGATTCAACAGCCTTCTTAAGGTCTGACTCCTTAAGATCGGATTCAAAAAACCTCCCGAGAAGATAATGATACCAGGCATTTCCAGGGGTATAATGGATAGCCTTCTCTAAACCCTCTTTAAGAAAACTCCTTAAAGATATATCGGCAAAGAGTGGATTGATAATTAACCATCCGACCAGAATAGAAATGGGGATTACAATGCATGTAAGCCATCGTATTACCAACTACATATCACCTCTGCTTGAACCCCTTCTTTTCTTATCCTTATCAGAGTAATAATAATTGTAATAATAATGGTAATAATAGCCATAGTCAGGGCTTTCGAGGTTTATACCATTAAGGACGACGCCTAAGACATTTGCATCTACATCAAAAAGGACCTTTTTCGCCCTTTGAACAGCCTCTCTCGGTGTCTCACCTGCCTGTATAACGATGATCACCCCATCGGCTATCGTACTCAGGATAACCCCATCTGAGACGCCAAAGATGGGTGGGGAATCTATAATGATATAATCGTAAAGGGGTTTCATCTGATCGATTAGATCCGTCATCTTTTTTGAACCTAATAGCTCCGATGGATTCGGGGGAATGGGGCCAGAGGTTATTGCATAAAGGTTAGTAACAGAAGTCTTTTTAAGAATAGCCCCTACATCCTTTTGTCCTGAAAGATAGTCAGAGAGACCAATCGAATTGTCAATATTGAGAAGCTTATAAAGCACAGACCTCCTCATATCACCATCGACCAGTAAGACCTTACCCCCTGTCTGGATAAAGGTATGGGCTATATTTATAGCGGTAGTCGTCTTACCCTCTCCGATCTTTGTACTCGTCAGGACTATCACCTTAGGATGCATCCCAGGAGTTGCATAAAGAATAGAGGTACGGATATTGCGGTATGCCTCTGCTATCTGTGGGCTGCTTTCATTAACCTTGGCTATTTCTCTGGTAGTCGCAGACCGAGGATTTCCTTTGCTAACTGCTGGTAAGAGAGGTACAATCCCTAAGAAGGGCAGCTGGACAAATCGCTCTATATCATCATGGGTTTTAACAGTATTATCAAGATACTCCATAAAGAAAGCAAGACCTATACCACCAAAAATGCCAATCAGTACAGCTAAAAGGATATTAAGTTTCTTTTTTGGCTTATCAGGGACTTGAGGAACCTCAGCCCTATCAAGAATCAGGATGTTACTCATAGAAATGCCAGCAGAAACTCCAGTCTCTTTAAGCCTCTGGAGCATGCCGTTATAGAGCTCCTTATTTGTATCTGCCTCTCTTTTCAGAATATTATACTGGATAGATCTCTGGTTCAAGGCAAAGGTCTCTGCCTTCTGTTTATTGAGTGCGGTCTTTAGGTAATTCTCCCTTTTAAGGGCTGCCTGATAATCTGATTTTATACTATTTATAATCTTCCTCTGCTCCTTATTTATGCTGGCATTGAGTTTATTCATTTGTTCCTTCAGTCTTACCATTTTCGGGTATTCAGGTTTATAAAGTTTGGATAGCTGAAAATATTCAACTTCAAGGGTGGTATAATCGTTCGTAAGTTTCTGGATAAGGGTATTATTAATGACTGCAGGAATTGAGTCTATATCCTTAACATCAGACTCCTTATAAAGGGCCTCTTTATTTGTCCTTTCTGCTGTTGCCTGGTTCAGTGCTGTAGAGAGGTCTGCCAACCTCTGGGTCACAATATTCTGTTTTTCATCGATCCCTATTATCTCATTCTCCCTGGCATATTTATTCAACCTTTCTTCCGAGGACTCAACCCTCGCCTTCAGGGACTCAAGCTGTTTTTCTAACCAGTCCCTTGCCTGCTGAGTGGCATCGATCTTGCTTTCTAAATTGAAGTCGATAAAGGACCTGGCTATCGTATTAGCGATCTTTGCAGAAAGTTCAGGCTCATGAGTAGAATAGCCTACAGTAACAAGTCTTGACCCTCTGACAGGAGTAATCTCTAACCTGCTTAAGAAGTTATCTATCAGTCCTGGTTTAATCCCTTCTTCTTCTTTTTCTTTATCCTTCTGGGTGGTTGAAAACAGGTCCTTAAACCAGTCCTTTATTACCATGAGCAGAGTTGTGGTCTGGTCTCCTATGAACTCTGAGTTTTTATCCAAATTAAGGGTCTTTATCACCTTCTTTGCGAGGTTACGGCTCTGAAGGATCTTATACTGCGTCTGGTAGTAGTCCTGTTCAGGTCTCTCTACTGCATAAACATCCTTGAAATAAAGGATATTCGGACTTTCCTTATCTATCTGTATATTTGCCTTTGCCTTATAGAGAGGCCTCATAAGAAATGACGCAAGAGTAACAGTAGTAACCACAACCAGAAAGAATGTGATAATCGTCCAGCGTCTCCTGAGGATTACCCTCCAGTAATCCCTTAGATGAACCTCTTCCTCTCTATGGCTGTCATAATAATCGAGAGGACTGCTAAGCGGGTATTCCCTCGGTTTTTCTAATGCCCTTTCCTGGTTTGTATCAACCATACAACCTCCTCACACGAATTGTCACTCTGGACTTGGTCCAGGGCAGATTCAGAATGACTCTTTCAGGGTTCATCATGACACTAATGAAAACCTCTCACAGTGATTTACCCATACTAAATAATCCCTTTATTGTATTTATGAAGCCACTGAAGAAGTTTTTAATACCGCTCTTTGGCACAATTATTATATCGTTTGCCTGAAGCAAGAAGTCTTGCCCTCTCCCTTCTCTAACCTCTTCATAATTAATCTTTATGACCTCCCTCTCTCCTTTACCATTATCTCTGAATATCCTTACATCGGATTTGTCTGCCTCATACCTTGCGCCTTCTGCCATGGCTATTACCTGGACGAGTGTAGTCTTTGCCTGCAAAGGAAATGCCCCTGGCTTTTGCACAGCACCATCCACAAAGACCATACCTGCCTTCGGTACATGAATAACATCCCCTGAAAAGACCGGGATATTAAGACGGGAATCGCCTTCTACTAAAAGCGCATTGAGGTCAATAACTATTGTCTCTGTCTTATTAACCGAAGGATTATTTTCGGAAGGATTCACAGGCCTGAGGACATAACAGATATTACCGGCATCTCTCGTAATACCATCTGCCATAGCTAAGAGATCGAGCAGGTATCTCATGCCTGAAACGGCATATATCTGCGGCTTAGCAACTGCCCCTAAGACTGATATCTTCTGTGCCCTGTATTCCCTTATATAAACAGTTACAAGGGGGTCCTCAAGGTATCTGTCGCTAAATTTCTTAGCTATCTCTTTTTCGAGCCCTATAGCCGTGAGACCTTTTGCTTTAACGGTGCCGATGAGGGGAATGCCTATATTGCCCTGGGCACTCACCCTTACAGTTCTCTTCAACTCCTCGACCTGAAATACATCTATCTCGAGGAGATCCTCAGAACCAATAATATAATCTAAATCCTTGGCAGTGCCCTTCATCATCGCCTCAAGGATGAGTTTCTCGTTCAAGGTATCAACTCTTTTACCTCTTTCGTAAGTCGCAATAATATCCTTCTCGTCCCTTATGACGGTACCGCCTCCACAGCCATAAATGAGAAGGATTAAAAAAATGAAAAATACTATTATGCCTTCTCTTCTCATATCTTTTTCTTAAGTGAGATTGTATATAAAAAGGGGAGAGCTTTTATCTCCCCTTTTTATATACTAGATTGTGTTAAGGCTTGCTTCTATGGTACTGAAGGACTTGCTACTCCTTCCTTCTCGGTTGCAGATTTATATATTTCATATACAATATACCCCGAAAAACCAGCACCTGCTGCACCTGCTATATAAGGTAAATATGTATAAAATGTAGGTGGAGGAGGTGGAGGAAGTTCTACCTCAGGAACCTGAACAGGAACTACTTTGTAGGAATCGCCAGAAATATATAAAGACTTTCCCGATGCCAGAATCTGATAATTACCTCTATCATCCTTCACTGCCATCTCACCGCTTACACTTATAATCTGTGTATTTCCCTTCTCGTCTATGACTACGAGTCCTTTAATATAGTCGATCTCCTTCGTATAGGCCACTTTTCGTATCAAGGATTTTGATTGACCTGTTTCTATTGTAACAGTAGGAGTAATTATAGTAACTGACGAGATTGTAGGAAAGTTAAAGGCCAGACTACCTTTATTTAGGTTGATCTTATATGACCCCTTTTCCCCACTAATAGAAAGCTCAGAGTTCTTGTAAGCCTCCATCTTGCTTCCATCATTAAGGGTGATAGATATTTTCCCTTCTCTGGTTCTCAGCTTTGAATCAGAAAATAAGGGATGTAAAGTGTTACCAAGGGTGCTCATCCTGCCAGGGATAATTTCTAATTCCGCCTGTCCTTTCCCTAATACTGTTCCTACGGGAAAGGTATTAGATTCGGCATTCCCTTCGATAAGAAAAAGAAGCGTAAAAAGAAATAATAAAAAAACAATTACTTTTGCTTTTCCTCTTTTATATATCATTTTGAACCCTCCCCCTTTTTATGTTTAATTAAGGTTAACTTAACAGAATTTTATTTGTTTGTCAAGCGTTTTTCACATTTAGTAAAAAGTGTGATTATTCGTTTTTTAATCTCTTCATATAATTGAAATCAATTATAAGAGCATGTTTTTGTTTCTTATTCAGGCTATTCTTTCGATATCTTTCATTATAATAATATTTTTTATCAATTTTTATTAGATTTTCTATTACCTCTAAATACTTTAATTTATCTTCATCGCTTAAGAATCCAACAACTTCAAATATTTTATCAAAGGCACTACTTTCATTGAAGAACCAGTAGAGAGGCTTTCCAGCATTTCTTGCTATTTCTTCAAGTTTTTTAATCTTGACACTTCGCCTTTCCTTCAATAACATGTTGAGGAACCCAACACTTATTTTTAGCCTCTTGGCCAATTCTTCTTGTGTTATCTTTTTACCTTTCTGATGGCTAATTTCCTCCATAAGTTTTTGCATCCGTCTCGATAACACATTTCTACCGTCTATACTTTTCATAAGTTCTTTATACAATTTTGTAGCCTTTTTGTCAATAACAACCCGTAAAAAAATCTTAAATATTTTTACTCAAAGTAAACCCCGAACCACGGCTTGACAGCCGTGTCGTTGTGGAATTACCCTTCGGGATATTTTTACCATTCATCCACGGATTTACACCCGTGGCTTTCTGGTGATCGGGGTAAAATACTTTACATTACAACTACTTAAATTTATTAGGGAAAATGAATCTATCAAGCTTTTAAGATGTTTCAGGGCTTTGTTATTTCAGCTATCCTTTGAAAACACAATAATATGTGCAGGATTTATATAAATTTTGACCCTGCTTCCCACTACACTTATATTTGTTGATGGTTTAATAGAATGAATTGTCGTACCATCAGATAAACACAATTTATAAATAACATCTGCCCCTAAAAACTGGGCATCAACTATTTCGGCATTTCCGTGAGGGTCAACATTAAAATCCACATCATCAGGTCTTATCATTAAGTCAACCTCTCCATTTTCTAATACCACATTACCGTTAAATTTAAATATACCTATGTCAGATATTAAAGAGTTACCTGAGATTCTTCCATTCAAGAAATCGGTTCTGCCCACGAAGCTCGCCACAAAACGGCCTGCGGGTCTATGGTATATCTCCTCCGGGGGACCAACCTGTTCAAGCCTTCCATGATTTAGTACTCCGACCCTGTCTGAAAGGGAAAAGGCCTCTTCCTGATCATGGGTTACGAGGATGGTCGTCGTCCCTTTCTCTTTAAGGATCCTCTTCGTTTCTGTACGGAGTTCCATCCTCAGGTCTGCATCAAGATTCGAAAATGGCTCATCGAGGAGCATTACCTTTGGAGATGGCGCCAGTGCCCTTGCGAGGGCAACCCTCTGTTGCTGTCCCCCTGAAAGTTCATGAGGGTATCTCTGCGCCATATTGTCCAGGCCGACCAGGTTAAGCATCTCAATTACCTTTTCCTGAAGTCTTTGCTTGGTGCATCCTTTTAATCCGAAGGCTATATTTTCGAATACCGTCATGTGGGGAAAGAGGGCATAATCCTGAAATACGATACCCACCCTCCGTTTCTCAGGCTGAACCCAGACATTGCCGGCAACGACATCATCTCCTATGGCTATAGTCCCTCTATCAGGAACCTCAAGCCCTGCAATAAGTCTTAGTATGGTAGTTTTGCCACAACCTGATGGACCGAGAAGTGAAAAGAACTCACCCCTCTTGACCTCCATTGTCAGATCATCAACGGCCGTTACTTTTCTATTAAAGAGTTTTCTCACAGCCTTTAATGAAACGTATGCTCCTTCTGTTTTTTTTATACAAACATCCTTTTTACGTAATCTTAACATCATTCTCTATACCACTGCTTATTCTATTAATAACAAAGGCTATGGGAATAAGTCCTGTTATTATAATCATTAGGGCTGGAAGAGCTGCCATCTCCCATAATGATTCTGAGACCTCCATCCAGACCCTTACGGCAAGTGTATCAAAGGCCAATGGTCTCAACATCAATGTAGCAGGGAGTTCCTTCATACAGTCCACAAATACCACCACCCATCCTGTTAAAAGTCCTGGCTTTATTAAAGGTAAAAGGATTCTTCTTATTCTCTCCCATATGTCTGAACCAAGGGTTTTAGCCACATCTTCCAGAGATCTTGATACCATTGTGATGGATGAGTCCTGTGATTGGAGCGTTACAGGTATAAACCTCACCAGATAAGCGATTACCAGAAGTATAATTCCACCATGAACCCACGGTAATAACAGGCTCGTAGTAAGCAATAGTCCCAACGCTATTACAGGACCAGGCAGACTGTAGCCGAGGGTGGATAAATAATAAATTGCCCTGTTTAGCAGATTAGGTTTTCTTGCATGTAGATATGCTATTGGTACGGCAAGGACTACTGCCGCTGTTGCACCTATAGCAGATACAATAAGGGAATTATATGTAAATCTAAGGAATCTACTATCAAGACCACCCTCAAAGAGTGTTTCGATACTCCATTTCACAAGGAATGTAACCGGTGCAAAAAAGGCAGTACATAAAATTAGGAGTATCAGTGTTATAGTAATGAATGTACTTTTTAGTCCCAATCTCTTCGGGATATATCGACAGAATTTACCCTTTGTCTGTTCAAACTTTTTTCTACCACGAAAATATCTTTCCAGGTTAAGGAGTAGAAAGGTTAAAATAACCAGTACAGATGCGATGGCTGCCGCACCGGCGGAGTCATACCGTCCGGTCATCTGGCGATAAATCGCCTCTGTGAAGGTAGGATACCTAAGCATTGCCACAGTGCCGAAGTCAGCCATCACCTCCATCAATGCGAGGGCAATACCAGCAAATATTCCTGGATAAGCCATAGGTATATTTATTGACCAGATCCTCTTCCGTTTCGATACACCCAAAACCCTTGCAGCTTCATCATAGGAGACATTTTGACTTAGAAAACTTGCCCTTGCTAATAGATACACATATGGATAATTTACAAGACTCAATACTATGGACACACCCCAGAAAGTGTAAAGAGATGGCATGGTTATAGTTGCACCAAAGATTTTAATCCAGAGAATCTGTACCACGCCCCCAGGGGCCATTATACTTGCATAGGCATAGGCAAGGACATAGCCAGGGATGGCAAGGGGCAATATCAATGCCCATTCCCATATCCTTTTACCTTTAAACTCATAACGACAGACAATCCAAGCAGTGCTAACACCGATTAAGGCAGTCAGTATCCCTACTGAAAATAAAAGCCTTAAAGTATTCGTCAGTATCATCCTTAGGCGGGTATCATAGAGCCTTTTCCATAGTTCTACATCAACACTTAAGACGTTATAGAATGTAAAGATGATGGGGGTAGCGACCACCACTGCCACCGCTATTGCCAGTAGTGCAAGATATTTAAATCCAGAGCCTTGATCCTTAAACCTTGAATATTTCATCTATACCCAACTTTATCGATGAGGTCAATTGCTGTCATCATATATCGACCCATTGTCCACAGGGGAACGTGTGAAAGGGTAAACTTATCCCTCTTCAGCATATCTGGATGGGCAGGAATCTTCGGATTTACAGGATATTCCCTGTTCTCATACGCAAACATAGTCTGTCCCTCATCAGAGGCCATAAACTCAATAAGCCTTTGGGCAGCATCTTTATTTTTACTTGTCCTTAAGATACCACCTCCTGAGACATTGTATGCTGTCTCTTGAGGGACAACAAATTTCAGTGTTGCCCCGTCAGATGGGTTTTTTCTGAGATGACCATATATATAGTAGTGATTCACTATCGCCACATCCACCTCACCTTTTGCAACTGCCTCCACTGCCCTGCTATCAGATGGATAAATCCTATCCCCTGCATTAGCCAGTATCCCTTTCAAGTATTTTTCAGTCTCTGTCTCTCCTCTTTCAGCAATCATCATTGCCGCATGAGATTGTGAGTAGACATTGGATCCAGTCCTTAATCCCAACCTTCCTTTAAACTTCGTTTCTGTAAGGCTATCAAAGGTCTTGATTTCATCTGTCTTTACTCTTTTTGGGTTATAGGCAATAACCCTTATCCTTAAAGAAAAACCTACCCAGCTATTATCAGACGCCCTAATCTTGGCAGGTATGTTTTTTGTAATCACCTCAGACTTTATCGCATGAAGAAGTCCTGCGATCCTTGCCCTTTCCAGTGTCCCCGCATCCACAGTAAAATAAACATCTGCTGGTGATCTATCTCCTTCAACAATCAGTTTATTGAGAAGCTCAACCGTCCCTGCGGAATGGAGTATTATCTTGATACCTGTCCTTTTTGTGAACTCGTCCAGCACAGGTTTTATAAGTCTCTCTCCCCTGCCTGAGTAAACCACTAATTCCTGCGCCTCTGATACACCTGCCGCGATACAGACCATTAACACAATAAAGATAATCTCCAAAACCTTTATAAATCCTGATCCCTTACCCATAATTTATATTCTCCTTTCAGACCGTTAATCTCTTTATTTTCAAATAATCCTTATCAAACATTCCTTTGCATAATGACACCGTGGTACATATATATTCAGATTTAAATGATATTCATTATCATTAACATCTGTTTAAAAAATCACCTGCATTTTTTACATGATCCGTATATCTCCAGTTTATGTTTTAAAGGGAAGAAATTATTTACTTCTGCAAGTTTATCCTGCAATCTTTCTATTCTGTCGTCATTTACCTCTATGATCCTTCCGCATTTCATACATATCAGATGATCATGATGCCTCTGTCCATAGGCCTGTTCGAATCTTGTTTTATCACTACCTATTTTCATCTCATCTGCCAGGCCACACTCTTTCATCAATTTTAGATTCCGATGTACAGTGGCATAACCTATTCCTGTATTCTTCTTCCTTAAGACATTGTATAGCTCCTCTACGGTAATATGTCTACCTGCCGAAAGGAATGTCTGAAGGATCTCTTCCCTTTGCCTTGTATATCGCAGACTCTTTTCCTTTATAAAGTTAAACAGAATATCTCTTGCTTCATCTCTATCCATATTTAACTAATATTGATTATTATTATCAATAATAATAAACTCGAATATATTTGTCAAGCTTTTTTAAAATATTCCAAAATAATTTTCAAAGGTCTCTCCAAAGTCGTATTAATCTGTCAGTTTATCTCTTTATATAGAACGGTGCAGTCCCTGCCACTACTTTTGGCACGGTATAGTGCCTGATCCGCCTTTGAGATAATATCCTCCTTAGTTTTGCTATTTTTCGGATAACTTGCAATACCGAGGCTTAGAGTGACAGAAACCTTATTCCCTCTGAAAGAATAATTCTTTTTCTTGATCGTTTTCCTAATTTTCTCTGCCAGTTTGTAGGCACCATCACCCTCTGTATTTATAAGTATTATTGCAAATTCCTCACCTCCATACCTTGCTACAACATCGATATCTCGCACTATCCCTTTAAGTATCAAGGCTACCTTTTTCAAAATCTCATCTCCTGCTGGATGTCCATATACATCATTAATTTTCTTGAAATGGTCTATATCAGTAAATATAAGTGAGAGAGGTTCTGAATGTCTCTGAATGCGACGGAACTCCTCTGAGAGCCTTTCCTGGAATCTCCTGTGATTGAGTAGCCCCGTGAGGCTATCGGTGATGGCCATTCTTTTCATTTCGAGATGGAGCTTTGCATTTGTTATCAGTACAGCCACCTGATTACATAGTATAGAAAGGAGATGTTGCTGGTATCCTGTGAATGCCCTTGGCTCTAAAGATGACAGTACAAAGACCCCTATCACATTTCCTTCTTCTATATTAAGAGGAAGACCGAGAAATGATCTGGCCTTGATTCTCACTTCAGGGATTATAGGTACTATATCCCTTCTTTCATTCAGATCAGAAAAGAGAAGTGGCTGACGATTCCGGGCTATCCAGCCCACGAGAGATCTTTCTACATTGAATCTCGATCCTTCCCCTATACTATCCCAGTTCTTGGCTGTTATTAACTCCAGTTCCTCCTTATCCTCATCATATAAGAGTAAACCACCATGGTCATGGGGAACTATCAGGTTAGATTGTTCTAATAGTCTTTGTCCTATCTCTTTCAGATTCAATGTAGAACTGAGGATTGAGCTTATCTCATGAAGTGCCTTTACGCCTCTGACAGAAACCTCCCTCTGCTGGTCTACCTTTGCCTTCTTAAGAACCTGGACGACCAGAACACCGAAGGCCTCCAGTATTTCAACCTCCTTCTCAGAAAAAGTTCCTTCCTTTAGACTGTCGGCTATTATGACCCCTACAAACAGGCTATGATCAAGGAGAGGAATCCCCAAGAGGGATTTCACGCCTATATCCTTGCCATAGAAACCAAATGTCTCATAACCCCCTTTTGTTTCAGAGATAATCAGGGGTATTTTTTCCTTCCCGATCCATCCTACATAACCTTTTCCGATCTCTATTTTCTTATCATTTAATATGTATTCTGTTTTACTATCGTATGCCTTCAGAGCTAATGCCCCTTCTTTTTCAGGAACAAAAAGGCATACTGAATTGGCAGAAAGTGATTTTCTTATTAGTTTTGTTATATGTTTAAGGTCATTTTCTAATTCGATAGCAGATGCAACGAGATGTCCTATCATTCCATTATCAGATATTGCCTCAAGGGTGATACTATCACTTCCATCAAAGGGATTAATTGACTCTGTTTTCACCTTAATGTCTTCGAGTGCCTTAGAAGCCTCAGCCCTTTTATTCCTCTCCATTCTGAACAGAAGAGACGCTGTCAGAGAAAGGAAGAGAAGTGTAGAAGAGAAAATTACATGCTGACTAATATTCCTATGAACAGGACTCGGGAGGTAAAGGGTTGAACTCTCCATAAATATTACGACAAGGATGGCAATTATGTTAGTCCTGATGGGAAAGGAAAAGGCACCTAGAACAGCAAGAGGATAGTAAAATAATCTTACCGATTGGTCAATTAACTGGACCGCTGTATTAGTTATTATAACAATCGAAATAATAAGTTCTAATCCCTTACCAGACGATATATATCGATAAAGGCTGAGTGAAAAAAACAGAAAAATTATTATTAGCCAGATTACAAGGTAAGGGATTTTTTCTGAATACTTTAATAAAACACTTGTTGGTGAGAGAATAATAAGGATAACGGGAAGGATCTTCCAGATAACCTTCACTCAAGACCCTCTACTTCTTTTCCCCATTTCTTCCTGAAAGAACTTTCTATACATCACCTCCCATTCAGGACTACCCTCAGGTATTCGTCTTGAGTAAGACTGGAGTTTTCCCCTCACAATTTCATCAATTTCCTCATCTATTCTAAGCTCCTGTATGATAACTCTCCTTATTTCCTTTATGGCCTTGATTTTATCATCGAGAAGAACAGCTATATCTTTTTTCAGAAGACCATTGAGGATTATATGGGAAAGGTGATTTATCTTCTCATCCCTCAATCTCATAGAATCAAATTTCTTTCCTTCACAAGTTTCTGTTTGGTGAGATTGAAGAGTTTTTTATAATCGAGTTTTCCCCTCTCTATATCTGTCTCATATTGTCTCAATAACTCCCTCACTTCATCATCGAGCCTATCCTCAACAATTAAATCTTCAATGACCATCTGTTCCACCTCTCTTACAGATTCTTCTTTAGATATGTTAAACCTTATGAACTCTTTCTCGGAAAGGTTTTCTACAATGCTATTTGCAATATGGCTTATCCATTCTTTTGGAAGTCTCAAGGGTCTACTTCTCCCCTACAAATGGTAATAGGGCTATATTCCTTGCCCTCTTTATGGATACCGTTATCCCGCGCTGGTGCTTGGCGCAATTACCGGATATCCTTCTTGGAAGAATCTTGCCCCTTTCCGTCAGAAAACCTTTTAATGTCTTTACATCCTTATAATCAATGTAATCTATTTTTTCTGCACAGAATTTACAGGACCTCCTTTTAAAGAATCTTCTCTTCTGTTCCAAAATACCTCCCCTTGATTACAGTTCAAAGTTTAAAGTTGAAAGTTTAAAGTTAAGAGTTTTTAACTTGCAACTTGCAACTTTTAATTTAAAACGGTACGTCGCTTAAGTCCCCGCCTTCCGTGCCTTCTGAGGAAGTTCCTGAACCCGTACCTGTCTCAGAAATCCCTCTTCCCTTAGGCATAAACCTTACATTCTGGGCAACAACCTCATACTTGCTTCTCTTCTGGCCGTCTTCGGATTCCCATCGTCTTTGCTGAAGGCGCCCTTCAACAAGGACACCGTCTCCTTTATTAAGATACTGGCTGCAGCTTTCAGCCTGTTTACCGAATACAACAATATCGATGAAGGTTACATCATCTTTTAATTCATCTCCCTGTTTGTATCTGTGATTAACCGCTATCGGGAAACTTGCAACTGGTGTCCCGCTGGGGATATAACGCATCTCAGGGTCCTTCGTTAAGTTTCCTGCCATAATCACCTTGTTAAAACTTACCATCTATTCATCCTCCCTTCAATCCTCTTCCATATTTTAAGCCTGCCCTGCCCCGGAACTTGATCCAATAGATTCAGGGGATTCAGGACTGCTAAGGACCGGTTCTTTATCAAGTTTTATGATAAGGAACTTCATAACAGGATCTGTGAGTTTCAGAGACCGCTCGATCTCACTGATTGCACCGGCCCCTGTCTTGAAATTGAGAAGGATATAATAACCCTTCTTCTGTTTCTTCACTTCGTAGGCCAGCTTCTTTTTCCCCCAATTATCCACCTTCAGAACCTCCCCCTCTCCCTTTTTGATGTATCCCTCCACCTTATCAATTACCTTTTTTACCTCTGCATCATCGAGGGCAGGATTCAGTATGAAGAGAGATTCATAAAAATTCATTAAACCACCTCCTTCTGGCAGTAAAGCCCAGCCCCTCAGGCTGAGCAAGGATTAAATTTCTATGATTTTTACCATAATTTAATATAAAAGGCAACAGTTTTCAAAGAGCAAGCGTCCTGAAATAATCTACTGTCTTGCTAAGTCCTTGCTCCAGAGAAATTTCAGGTTCCCATCCGAGTAACCTTTTTGCCCTGCCGCAATCAATAACTGACCTCCTCTGTTCCCCTTTCTTGGGAGGTCCGTGTATACCTTTTATATCTGTACCTGTAACTTCAATAAGTTTCTTGAGAAGCGTATTCACACTCGTCTCGATTCCAGTCCCGATATTTAAAAAACCATCGCTATCTCCAATTGTAGCCCTGACATTCGCATGCACAACATCATCCACATATACATAATCCCTCGTCTGCTCGCCATCACCGTTAATAACAGGCTCCTTGCCTTTAAGTAGCCTTCCTATAAAGATAGCTACAACACCTGCCTCGCCCTCTGGGTTCTGTCTCGGTCCATAGACATTCGAATAGCGAAGTGAGATATATCTCAGACCGAAGTTTTTACTGTAGTAATGTATATACTTCTCCCCGGCAAGTTTGGAAACACCATAAGGGCTCAGAGGAAACTGCTGGTGTTCTTCCCCTGCAGGGAAATCTTTCTGTTCCCCGTAGATAGCACCCCCTGAAGATGCAAATATAAATCTCTTCACTCCGTATTTTACCGAATTCTCAAGGAGGTTAATTGTACCGATGATGTTTATATCAGCATCAAAGGCAGGATTTTCCGTAGACCTCCTTACATCCATCTGTGCTGCATGGTGATTTACTATCTCAGGCATTTCCTTTTCAAAGATAGCCTCCATTCCCTTATCCCTTATATCAATATGATGAAACCTTGCGCGGGGATTAATATTTTCCTTCTTCCCGGTAGAGAGATCATCTATAACTATCACTTCATGGCCTTCGTTTATATATCTATTTACTATATGCGAACCAATAAAACCTGCACCACCTGTTACTATTACCTTAGACACTTTTGGCTCCTCTCTTATTTTCCAGTACGGTTTCTTTGCTAAATAAAACCCTGAGCCCGTAGAGGACCCCTCCTGATAAGGCTATCCCGATATTGATCAGAGAAATCAGAATAGTTATTGTAAACGCCTCGGAATAGGTAATCCCCGCCTTCAGAAAGAAATATATTAGACTCCCTTCACCCAGACCAAGCCCTCCGAAGGATACAGGTATCTTGGTGATTATTGAAACCAGAGGCAGGTAAAGGAGGTAACTTACAATAGATATATTTATACCGATAGATAGACCGAGGACATATGAAAGGACGGCCCTCAGTATCTGGCTGAAAAACATCAGTGAGAATGAAATGGTTAAGGCCCGCCGGCATCTCGAGTAATCAATAAACGAAGAATAGAGACCCTCGATCTGGTTCCGGAGTCCCTCTGCCCCGAAAAGAGTCAATATCTTTGAGATAACAGACCTCACCGGTTTAAGGAATACAACAATACCCGCAGTGCCTAAAAGGATAAGGCTACCTGCAACAACATTTATAAACCTCTTATCGGTGACCTTATCATAGTAGATGGTAAGGCTCAGGATGGCAAGTGTATAAAGGGATAGAAGTGTCACAGCCCTCAATACAAGGATGGAACTTATAGACTCTGTGGCATTGGATGTCTTTCTTGATAGATTATATGCCCTTATCGCATCGGGCCCCATGCTTGAAGGAATTAGGAATCCGAAGAAGATACTTTCGAAAAAGAGAATACTCAGATCCCTCATAGGGACAGAAATACCTTTTGCCCTGAGGAGACTGTACCAGCCATAAGCCCCGAGCCACTGGTCAAAAAGAGATAGGAAGAAGACAATGATTAAAACTGTGATATCCGCAGACCTGATTATCCTTGAGACCTCTTTAAAATCTACAAGCCAGATAATATAGGCAAGTATAGAAAGACTGAAACCTATCTTTAATAAAGTCATGATGGACTTTTTCTTGTCCATTTAGTATATCCTCTCTCTGTTCAATCTTCTCTTCAACTTATGTGTAAGTATTTCTGTTAAAGGTCTTCTTCCCTTTCCTGGTAGTCTGAATATATAATCGTCCTTCAGCCTCACAATCTTATAGGGGTCATCCCCAGTTCTATTTATCGGCCTGTGAGGGATATAGGCACAGAAAGCTGAGAGGTAACCTGCCTTCTTTGCCATCTCGTCAGACAACTGACTCCAGATACCAAAGGGGTAACAGAGGTGGTTTACTGGTTTCCCCAGCCTTTCTTCAAGTGTCCTTTTAGAGGTATAGAGGCTATCAAAGATCTCTTCTGCTATATCATCATATGTTGTGAACCCTTCCTTTAGATTATTCCTCCACCTGTACTCTTCACAAAAGCCAAACATCTTTTTCTTCCACCTTTTCAACCCGGATACTTCTCTATAATATTTTTTACATACTTCCCTGAATTCCGGGTCATCAATAAATCTCTGTTTCCCTAACATCAAAGAATTACTCATATATATTGGTAAGCCGTAAAACCCAGAGGGCTCTTTCTCAAGAACTGAAATCTCAAAACCTGCTGGTACAGCAGGACAGTCAAAGGAACTCCTGCTATAAGAAGGGCCGAGAAAATCGACTATTTCTGGTTCTGTAAAGACCCTGTTGTGATAAAGGGTATGGGATTCAAAATCTATTAGCCCACTACCACTCATGACGAGTATCTCCTGCCATGAAAGGATTTCTCTATCATTCTCTTCACTCTGAAACCCGAACTCCGAACTCACTTCCTTTGTATGTCCTGGGATAATAAAAACCGTAGCACAAAACCCATATTTTCTTAGTAGCGGAAAACCATATTTCCATACGCTCTTTCTTCCATCATCTATTGTCAGTAGGATAGCCCTTTCAGGGAGGGTAACCTTCCCGCTTAGATAATTATAAAACTGATCGACGCTAACAGTAATATAATTATTCTTTTTGAGGAACTCTAATTGTTCTTCGAAGGTCTTTGGTCTTATTGAATGAAAGGTGAAGACGGGAATACCCTCAATCCTGTCAGGTCTTCTTGATGTGACAAAGTCAGGGTAAACATTTTCCAGAAAATGGCTGGCTTCTAAATAAATTTCATGTAGGTTTCTTTTAATACCCATACTTATTAGTATCCACTTAAAACCTCTATTTTTCACTTCTGTCATTCCCGCCCCGCATCAAGTGCGGGATAAACTCCAGCGGGAATCCAGTAATAATTGTCATGCTGAACACGTTTCAGCATCTCGAGAGATTCCGAAACAAGTTCGGAATGACTGCAATGAGATGTCTGGATTCCTGCTTTCGCAGGAATGACACTAAAGATACCTTTTTACCACTTTCCAATAACCATTAAAGAATCCGTTCAGTATCTTTATACCTATCTTCATTAGAGGATTCTGTATCAATGACGGCGATATATAAATGTCTCCGGATGTAAGGAGATCCCTGTCAGGGATCTTTCTCGTTGACTGAATCATCTTTCTCTTCTTAAGAATCCTGCCAAGATTTTTTATTACATCTATATTTCCTTTAAAATAGAGGTGTGGTATCCCTTTTAGAGTCATGAATAGCAGCAGGAAGATCTCATACACAATCAAAGCAGGAATAATGAGGATGAGGGTCTTTATGCTATATTGAGAAAGAAGTATAAACCATCGATTTCTTACCTGCCCAAAGGCTCTAAGGTATCTATTTTCTTTCCATTCCTTTAACCTGTGATATCCAATAGCCTCAGGCACATAAAGGGTCTTAAAACCAGACAGCCTCATCCTCATATATATCTCTCCATCTTCACCCCAGCCCATGGGGAAATCCTCATCGATTAGACCGATACTTATCGCCTTTTCTTTATCAATGAGCATTATCCCTCCACCTATGGTAGGCTCTGGATCATCCATATCGATATTTTTAATTAATGCATTCCTTTTTGGACTTATCGATGACCCAATATAATGTAGAGCAGATGGGGCTATATTTATCCTCTCAGGTTGATCATAATAAAGGAGTCTTGGTGTGCATATAGCAATATTATTGGATGATTCAAGAATCCTTACTAATCGTTCCAGGCATTCCTTATCAAAAACAACATCGTTGTCTACAAGGAAGACTACTCTGCTCGTAGCCTCCCTAATTCCTATATTTCTTAGCTTATTAGGCCTCCTGGTATTTACATCCATCTTGATTATTCTCACATCAGGAAAATCCCTTTTTACAAGCTCTACACTCCTGTCAGTAGAACCATCATCAATAAGGATTACCCTGAGATCCGGATAATTTAACCTTTTTATGGAGGAAAGTGTCTCACCAAGAATATCTTCACCGTTGAAATTGATCACAACCACCGTCACAGATTCGATAGTCATCCTCAGTCACTTCCCTGCGGGTTGCTGACACTTTTTATCTCTACCCCTTTCAGTCCTATTTTTGTCATATCCTTAGAGCTTATCTTGAAGTTTATGAAGGATTCTCTTTCAAGTCTATATCCTAATAAAACAGGAAAATATTCCATAGACTTCTTGAAATCCTTACTCAGAAGAATTTTCCTTTCTATCACTCCGCTTTCAGTAAGGACTTCTATTAATACTTCTTCCTTTAAGATATTGTCGTCCTTCGTCTTAAGATAGAATGTGGCAATATAATCCCCCTTTGGATATCTCCTGGTAGGTCCTTCTATACGGTCAGGGAGATGGAAAAGATCCTCTGACCTGTATGACCAGCGAGGATCAATTTCACCTGAAGGAAGTATATAAACATAATCCACCCATAAATCAGCCTTGCCCTTAAAATACACCCTGAACTCAAGACTCTGAGGCGAAGAAAGTCTGAAGGGGAGTATGAAATCCTGATAGCCTCTGCCCTGAAAGTCCCTTGCATTAATCACCTTTTTATTCAGGACCCTTTCTGAGAGTCTTGAAGATATATCAATAACAGCCACCTCTCTTTCAGAAACCTTATTTCCGATCTTCAATCGGAACATGGCTATATATTCTCCAGTAGGATATGTTCTGTACGGACCGTATTGGAGCCATCCTTCGCCACTACCCCTTTTCCCATATGCGGCCTCTCCTCCTGACACATCAACATCCTTAATTACCGAACCGATTAATCTCGGTAAAGATTCTGACTGATAAAGTCCACCTATCGGTGAGGTTATTGAGAATTGCGGGATTTCCCTTTGGCTGGCATCATAGTTAAGCTCAAAGAGGTATATAAGCCCATCGCTCTTTATGAATCTAACATAGGGTGACCTGTTCATATTATTCAGAGATGAACTGAAAGGGAAAGGGCTTACCTTTCTGGGGAATTCCTCTTCATGCATAACGATATACTTTACTCCGAGATCCTTCAGAAATTGATATTCCTCCTCCCTCAGTTCACCAAAATCCAGAGGATAGAGTTTTCCAAAGATATCTTCTACATACTTCTTTGATACCCCAGGGTCATAGCCATTAATCATATGGTATCTATAAATGGTAACATAATACTGGTATATAGAGGACCAGGCAGAATCCCCGGGCCATAAAGGTATCTCAAGGACCTTCTTATCTCCAAGGTTTTTTCTTACTTCTTCATATACAGCATTTCCCTTCGAAGGTATACTGACACCCCTCGGACTGAATGGAAGGAAATCAAGGAGAATAATGATAACGATCAAGAAAGGCAGAATCCATGATACAAGATTCATGATGCCTGATGTTTTTATCCTGTATCGTGTATCGTGCATCATGTAGCTTAACCCCTTGCCCCCTTGAATCCTTTCAATTAACCATTTTAACCCATAGCCAGAAAGGATCACCATCATAACAGCGGTAATGGTTATCATCCTTCCTGCAACCCTCGGATAATTAAAGAATGGCAAATGATCATAAAGGATATTGTAGAGATGAATGTATGGTCCAAGGTTAGGTCCAAAGGAAAGGATAAGGCTTACTATAAAGATGGCTCCAAAAAAGAGTATATTCCTCCTTCCTTCCACCCTCTTAAGGAAAAGACCAACACAGGCGAGGGAAAAAGGAATTAAACCCAGATATATATTCTTCTCAACCACCCTGTTATGTCTTTTAAAAATATCACCGATTTCTGGAGAATATTTCATTATCTGCGTAAGAGGTCTACCTTCTGCTACAATGGATGTCTCTATATGACTTCTCGTATATAATGCCCACACTACGGTTAATGAACACATAAGTAGAAATGGCAGG
>JACRGW010000056.1 GCA_016212195.1 Nitrospirota bacterium | reverse complement strand
GTATCATGGATGAGAAAGAATTTGATGCCATCTATTACAACTTTCCCGAAGACCCTAAAGATCTAAAGACGGTAGAGAAGAAGTCTGAAGAGATGAATATCATCGAGCTTTATAACTATATACAAAAACTTAAGAATGCTGGATTTAATGCCCTGAGATATATAGTAGATCTGCATTCCAAGATATCTAATTCATTGGTAAGTTTTATAGTAGCCCTTTTTGGTATCCCTTTCTCTTTTAAGAGTGGTAGAACGGAAGGGATTGTAAAAGGTATAGGGACAAGCATTGTTATAGCTATTTTCTTCGTTCTTGTCTTCTACATAGGAATATCTCTTGGCCGTGCAGGTATCTTTCCCCCTTTCTTTGCCGCATGGATAGGGAATCTCCTCTTCGGTACCGCAGGATTTTATATGCTGCTCAGTGTAAAGCAGTAATGCTTAAAAGTTCAAGGTTTGACAACCCTTAAACCTTCTGTTAAATTAACCTCGATATTTAATGTGGGCGAGTAGCTCAGTGGGAGAGCATCGCGTTCGCAACGCGGGGGTCGTGGGTTCAAATCCCATCTCGTCCACCATTTAAAAACAAGTCAAAAGTTAAAAGTTGAAAGTTAAAAAAGACCTTCAGGTAATATGTTTTGGTGCGATTAATCTCGACCTCATCTTCGAGATTGATGAAGAGCTGGCCTTGAGATTGGATATACAAACGGGATATGAATATTTTAAAGACGAAAAGGAATTAGACTCGATCCTTTATATTCTTCAACACGAAGGGACCTTAAGACATAAGGGAGGGGGTGGATCTGCAGCAAATACGGCTGTAGCCTTATCTCGCCTTGGTACAAAGACAGGTTTTATAGGTAAAGTCGGGGAAGATAAAGAAGGAGATTTCCTTCTTGAGAGTCTTGAAGATGTTGATAAGAAAGGTATTGGAAGGGGAGGAAGAAGCGGTATGGCCCTGTGCCTTCTTATCAAAGGAGAAAGATCAATTATTATTTTCTCCAATACCAATGATACTATTGGAATTGACGATATAGACAGATACTATGCAGAATCATGCGATATAATCCATCTTACATCCTTTGCAGGAGACTCTTCATTCAACGCACAGAAGTATCTTCTTTCTAAAATAAGACCAGAAATAAAAGTTAGTTTCGACCCAGGAATCCTCTACGCAAAAAGAGGTATTGATGCCCTTTTACCGATTCTAAGAAGAACAGATATATTCTTCCCTGAAAAAAAGGAGATAGAAATTCTTACCAAAAAAACATGGAAAGATGGTGCCCTTGAGATTCTTAAAATTGGACCGAAGGTTATTGTCTGCACTATGGGAGAAGAGGGTTCTCATATAGTTACTGCTGATAATGATTTCCATATAGATGCACCAAAAGCGCCAGTAGTGGATACTACAGGGGCAGGAGATGTCTATGCTGCTGGGTTTATTGCATCTTACCTAAACAGAAAATCCCTGAAGGAATCCGCCATAGATGCCACAACACTGGCGTCAAGAAGCATAACAGGGTTTGGAAGAGGAAAATATCCAGAATATAAAGTTAAAGGATAAAAATGAATCTTGGTTTATGGACTACAGGAAGGGATGAAGCAGCCTTTGCTCTCCTTAAGGCAATCTACAATGCTACAAAAGATAGTACGATTAAAGGCGTTATCTCCTATATATTCTGTAACAGGAAGAAAGGGGAGGGGATCTGGAGCGATACGGTCATCAATTGGGGCAAAGAAATTTCCATTCCTGTAGTAAGCATTTCTTCATCAAAATATGAACCAGAGCTCAAGAAAATAGATTTTGAGGAATGGAGGAAGAGGTTTCACACTGAGGCGCGAAAACATCTCTCTTCCTTCTCTGAGGATATAAGAACCTTGGTTGGTTATATGCTCATCCTCGATACTGATTCATGTAGGGATAAGACTACCATCAATCTCCATCCTGCGAAGCCAGGAGGACCAAAGGGCGCATGGCAGGAGGTCATATGGGATCTCATAGAGAACAATGCCGATGAGAGCGGAGTTATGATACATTTGGTTACGCCTGAACTCGATGCAGGCCCTTCTGTAAGTTACTGTCTCTATAAGATAAAAAATAGAGGATTAGAGAAACTGTGGGAAGAACATAGGATGAGGCTTAAAAATATGAGACTGCCTGAGATAATTAAGCACGAGGGCGAATCCTATCCGCTGTTCAATGAAATAAGGAGGCTCGGTTTGAAAAGGGAATTCCCGCTGTTAATTCACACATTAAAGACATTGTCTGAAGGGAAGGTGAGGGTAGAAAAAGGTAAGGTGATGGACAGGGAAGGGCGGATATTGAGGGAAGGTTACAATCTAACAAAAGAGATAGATGAGGCTATAAGATGAAAAAAAAGGTCATAGCCTTTGACCTTGAAGGACCCATTTCACCGATGGATCATGCAATGGAAGTGATGGGGATTGTGCCAGAAGGGGAAAAGGTATTTGCGGTTCTAAGTAGATATGATGACCTCCTGACCATTGAGGGCAGGGCAGGATACGAACCAGGAGATACACTTGTCCTAATCCTTCCCTTTCTTTTGCATCATCGTATTAAACCAGAAGACCTGATCGAGGTATCGAAAAGGGCAGGCCTTGTGAAAGGGTCTAAGGAACTAATCACTCAACTTAAAAAGTTGAGATGGGAAGTTTATATAATTTCGACTTCTTATTGTCAGCATGCTGTGAATATAGGGGAGAGGCTTGGTGTCGAGAAGAGTCATATATTCTGCACAGACCTCACAAGGATTAGCCTTGATAAACTGATTGACAGGGAAACAGAGACTCTTATTAAGGAAACTGAGAAATATATCCTTTCTAACCTTTATTCCGATAGACTTGATTCGGGAGAGAAAGATGCCTCTATTAAACCTTATCTCGATAGATTTTTCTGGTATGAACTTAAGAGTACATCATTAGGGTCTATCATGAATGAAATTAAGGTAATGGGCGGTACAAAAAAGAGGGAGGCATTAAAGGAAATAGCAGAGATAAATGGTCTTTCTTTGAGTGAAATAGGCGCCGTTGGAGATAGCATAACTGACTTCCCCATGCTCAAAGCAGTAAACGAGGCAGGAGGACTTGCTATAGTCTTCAATGGAAATGAGTTTTCACTCCCCTATGGGACCGTCTCCGTCGCAAGCACGGATCTAAGAGACATTCGTCTGCCTATAGATAAATGGGTGGAGAATGGAAGGGAAGGGGTGAAACAGACTATATCAGACCTCAGACTCCAGACTCCAGACGCCAGACTCAAAGATGAGGGCCCTTATTATCACTGGCTTGAGGGGTTGAGTAAAGAAGAAATGGATGAAATCTTGAAGCTTCATAAAAAATTCAGGAAGAGGGTGAGGGGGGAGGTAACGGCAAAGCTGGGGTGAGGTTGATCTGATATGAGAGATTGTAGAGAATATAAAATAAGATAGAAAGGCATATAATAAGGCTTGACAGGGATTATAAATTATCATATTATAGAATCATGAAAACAACAATTGACATTCCAGATAGGGAATTAAAAGAAGCTATTAAGTATACGAGAGCAAAAACAAAGAGAGATGCTGTTGTGCAGGCTCTGAAGGATTTTAACAGAAGGCATAGACTTGCTGAGCTTGCCAAGATGCTTGGAACATTCAAGGACTTCATAACTCAGGAAGACCTCAAAGTAATGCGGGAAGACAGAAAGTGGTGGAAGACGAAGTAGTTCTGATAGATACATCAAGCTGGATAGAGGCACTTCGTGATACCGGAAGGACAGATATCCGTGAGAGGGTTCTTAAGTTAATGACGGATGGGAGGGCAGCTTGGTGTGATATAGTTGCTGTTGAACTCTGGAACGGTGTAAAAGGTAATTATGAAAGACAAAAGTTATCAGAGCTCGAAAAAGAGATAACCTGTTTACCCACCACTCCAGAGGTATGGCAAAAGGCACGCCTTCTGGCACAACAGTGCAGAATAGCCGACAAGACAGTCCCTTCTGCTGATCTCCTAATTACCGCATGTGCTTTAGTACACCACGCCGGAATAGAGCATTGCGACTCCCACATAGATCTTATCCTGAAGGTACATACAGAAGGTAAAAGAAAACAATAGAAGTAATCAGCTGGTTTTTCTGTTTACTTTGCAATGTAATTACTTTATAATTACTTGCAAACTTATTGGTGAGGAGGAAGGATATGAAGG
>JACRGW010000052.1 GCA_016212195.1 Nitrospirota bacterium | reverse complement strand
TGGAGTTGAAGATATAATAGTCTTTCAAAAATGAGATAGGGGGCAACCGATGAGAACAGCTAAGATAGAAAGAAAGACGAAAGAGACGGATATAAAGGTTTATTTAAAAATTGATGGGAAGGGAAATTACGATATAAAGACAGCTATCCCATTCCTTGATCATATGCTTTCTCTTTTTTCAAGACATGGGCTTTTTGACTTAAGGCTCAGGGCAAAGGGTGATACAGAGGTTGATTATCACCATACTGTTGAGGATATAGGAATCATTCTTGGCAATGCGATAAAAAAGGCCCTGGGTGATAAAAAGGGAATAAAGAGGTACGGAGAGGCGTCCATCCCTATGGACGAGACTCTTGCTACAGTATCTATTGATATAAGTGGGAGGCCCTATTTAATTTATAATGTAAAATTGCCCAAAAAGGCTAAACTTAAGGAATTCGATCCTGACCTTGTTGAAGACTTCTTCCGCTCTATCGTGAACCACTCAGGTATCACACTCCATATAAATCTAATATACGGAAGGGATACACACCATATTCTTGAAGCGGTATTTAAAGCATTTGGACGGTCCCTCGATCAGGCCACGAAGATCGATCCGAGGATAAAGGGGATTCCGTCCACAAAGGGAAGGCTATAAACTAAACAAACACCTCCCTAATCCAGTAACCGACATAATGTGTTATAACCATGACTACTATCGCAATCAGCAGGTGTTCGAAAATCACTATATAGGGTTTTACCTTCTGCTCTCTCGCGAGGTAATAACTGAAGAACCCAAGGAGAGAGAGCCCCCAGATGATACTTGCTATAATCGCAGTTGTGAGTGAAAGTAAGAGGACAGGGATGATGAATGTTATTGAAAAAAAGAATTTAGAAAAGAAGGTAGCGATTGTTGACCACCATATCTCCTTTGTGGTATGTCTGTTCTCAGACTCCTCGGAGATATGAATCCCCAGTGCGTCAGAGAAGGCATCTGCGATTGCTATTGTGAGTATACCACCTATAATCACAGGTTTCGAATGGGTGCCTGAATGTAAACCTATAATCAATCCGAGTGTTGTGATTATACCGGATGTAATACCGAAGCTGAATCCTATTTTTAAAGAATGTATCATTAAGATTCTAAACTGGTGCCGGCGGTCGGAGTCGAACCGACATGGGGTTGCCCCCGCCGGATTTTGAGTCCGGTGCGTCTACCTGTTTCACCACGCCGGCAAAATAAAGGTTGCGCCTTTATAGGCTTATCCTATGATCGATAACTATTATCTGAGTTTAAATACCATTCCTGTATTTTTTTGTCAATAATGCATATAGCCATTTCTATATTATCCTGGTATGGAATTTGTTCTTTTTTAAAGTAAATATTTGTTGACTACTCACCTTAAGAAGGGTTAAAGTTTAATAGTTACTATTCATCCAAACAGTTAACCAATATTTTATCTAACCGGAGGTTTTTATGGGACGCATTAATATCGTGATATCGGATAGCCTGCTTAAGCGGATAGACAGGATGGCAAAAAAGGAGAATAAGAGCCGATCAGATTTTTTAAGAACCACTTTCCTGTTCTATGAGAAACACCTTCAACAAAATCCAAAGAAAGAAAAAAGCTGAGGGTTTAAGACCTTAAAGTCGGTGCCTCAAATAGTCTTCGACTAATAGAAATGGAACTTAATGACGAACAGAAAGAGGCTGTTGAATATGGAGAAGGCCCCCTCCTTATCATCGCCGGGGCAGGAACAGGAAAGACCACAGTCATCACGCAGAGGATCGTCCACCTTATATCCTCAAAGAAAGTAAGGCCCGAAGAAATCCTTGCCCTCACATTTACTGAGAAGGCTGCACTCGAGATGGAAGAGAGGGTTGATATCCTTCTCCCCTATGGTTACGCTGATGTATGGATAAGCACATTCCACTCTTTCGGGGACAGGGTTCTCAGAGAACATGCCCTTGAACTCGGACTCACACCTGATTTCAGAGTCCTTTCACAGCCAGAACAGGCGATATTCTTCAAAGAATACCTATTTGATTTCCCTTTATCGTATTACAGACCCTTAGGTAATCCTACAAAACATATAGAGGCAATCCTGAAGGTAATAAGCAGGACTAAGGACGAAGATATAAGTCCTGAGGAATATCTCATCTATGCCGAAGATTTAATGAAAAATGCAACTACGAACGATGATAAGGAACTTACCGAAATCGCTTCAAAACAGTTAGAGATAGCCAGAACCTATAAAACATATCAGAACCTCATGGCAAGGGAAGGTTTTGTAGATTTCGGGGATCAGGTAAACCTCACCCTGAAACTCTTCAGAACCCATCCATCAATTCTTAGAAGATATCAGGATAGATTCAGGTATATCCTCGTGGATGAATTTCAGGATACAAACTATGCCCAGTTCCAGCTTGTAAAAATCCTCTCTGAAAGATACAAAAACATTACAGTAGTTGGTGATGATGATCAGAGTATTTATAAGTTCAGGGGTGCGGCAATAAGCAATATCCTTAATTTTATGAATTATTATCCCAATGCAAAACAGGTAGTGCTTATAAGGAATTATCGATCAGGACAGCGACTTCTTGACTCTGCCTATCGGCTAATCCAGCATAACAACCCAGATAGACTTGAGGTAAAGAATAGGATTAACAAGAGACTAACAGCTTATGAGGAAGGGCTTTCTGTCACCTTTTTACAGTACGATACTGTATCGAGCGAGGCAGATGGTATAGCAAAACTGATAGAGGAAAAGATAGCTTCAGATTACAGATATAAAGACCTGGCTATTCTTGTAAGGGCAAATAATGATGCCGACCCAATACTAAGGGCATTTAACATGAAAGGTATTCCTTTCAGATTTACAGGTAACAGGGGTCTTTACACAAGACTGGAGGTTAAGCTCCTCATAGCCTTTATTAAGGCAATATCAAGGTTTGGGGACAGCGTAAGCCTTTACCATCTTGCAAGCTCTGAACTTTATAGGCTGAAAATGTCAGACCTCATTCTCTGTATGAACAGGGCATCGAGAGGGAACCAGACTCTCCATTATATCTTCTCCCGTCTCGATGAAATGCCTGAACTTGAAGAGATTTCTGTCGAAGGCAAAGCCACTATCCAGAAATTGATGGAAGATATAAAAAGATATGTTGAGCTTTCTAAGGATCTCCCTACAGGACAACTACTATATAAATTTCTTATCGAAAGTGGTTATCTTGCGGGGTTAAGCCAGGAGGGAAACCCTCAATCAGATGAAAAGGTCCAGAACATAGCAAGGTTTTTCGAGATAGTTAAGAACTTTGGGTTTATTACACTCCTCGACAGGGTTCCACAATTTGTTGACCACCTTGATCTCATGATTGAGGCAGGTGATGATCCTCCTGCCGCTGAAGCCGATCTCGATTCCGATGCAGTCCAGGTCATGACTATACATAAGGCAAAAGGTCTGGAGTTTCTTGTAGTCTTCATGGTTGGTCTTGTAGAGAGAAAATTCCCTACAGACAAAAGGGCAGACCCTATAGAGATCCCCGAACCCCTTATCAAAGACATACTCCCTGCAGGAGATTTCCATATGGAGGAAGAAAGGAGACTCTTCTATGTCGGTATGACAAGGGCAAAGAAAGAGCTGTACTTTACATGTGCAAGGGATTACGGCGGACAGAGGGCAAGAAAGTTGAGCAGATTTATTAGTGAGGCCCTCGACCTTCCTGATGTTAGAGAGCCCGTAATCAAGACCTCGGCCCTTGAAACACTAAAGGGTTTTGCACAACAAAGCGAAGAGGCTATATCTATGCATCTCTCCTCAGAAGACGGTATCCTTACTCTGAGCCATTACCAGATCGATGACTATATAACATGTCCTTTAAAATACAAATATGTCCACATCCTGAGGGTGCCTATCCTCCGTCACCATGCTATCATTTATGGATTTGCCATACATGAGGCGATTAAGGAATATCACAGGAGGAGGGTTGCTGGTTTGCCTGTGACCGAAGAGGATATAATCAGGGTCTTTGAGGGTGCATGGAGGAGTGAGGGTTTTCTTACGAGAGAACATGAGGAGAAGAGATTCGAGGCAGGGAAGGAGGCACTGAGGAAATTTTTCAGAGAAGAAAAGGGAAAAGACCCACCTACTCATATAGAAAAGGATTTTGGTTTCCTCCTCGATAAAAACCTTATAAAGGGGCGGTGGGACAGGGTAGACATCAGGAATGGTGAGGTAATTATTATAGATTACAAGACCTCTGAAGTTTACAAGGAAGAGGATGCGCATAGAAAGGCAAAGGAAAGCCTTCAGCTTTCGATTTATGCCCTTGCCTATAAAGAACGTTTTGGTAAAATCCCTGACAAACTCGAGCTTAGGTTTATAGAATCAGGCCTTATCGGGATAACTGTCAAGAAAGAAAAGGACCTCCTTAAAACAGTAGATTTAATAAGAGAAGTTTCTGAAGGCGTCAGGAAAAAGGATTTCACCGCAAGGCCTACCTATATGGCATGCGATTACTGTGCATATCAGGGGATTTGTCCAAAATAATTAAGCCGTCCCGTTAAAGCCGGTGGGGAAGTGGCAGTATATCTTTGCCTTTTTTATAAAATGGTCTTTTGGGTCAATGTGGTAGGCAGATATTTTATAATAGAAAGTACCTATACTTCCGGAAGCAGTTTTATCCCTGTTCTCCTTCCAGGGTCTTGTCCTTTCATTATCATTTATCGCCAGTATAATATAGATCTTCCCGGGCTCCATCCCAGAAACATCTTCTGGACTCGGATTTGCAATCCCTTTAAACTCCCCGAACTGTGTATGGGAATGAAAATCCCCGAGGACCTGTAGTCTCTCGAATTTTTCAAGGAGGGCGTCTATCTTTTTATGTCCCCTGTGGAAGCTTACGCCTTTATGTCCTCTCTTGGCTGTCTGATATGTAAAGGCATGTTCTATTATGAAACGATCCTCAAGGCGATAGCCAAGTAGAATGCCGAGGCATTCTTTTTTATATACCTCTGCAGAGGAGAGCACTAAATCCATAAAAGCACTTTCTGATATATAGACCTTCATCTTTGTCCATAATTAGTGGCTTTAAAGCCCATCATTATTTTTCTTCTTCTAACTTCTTCCTTGCCTTTGCCTTAGACGGGTGAAATCGAACCCATCCTTTACCGCCGAGCATCTTTTCTTTCTTAAGATGTTGGTATGGGCCTTCTCCCTTCATTATATTCCTCTCATAATCCTCTGTTTTTTTCTTCTCTTTAAGTTCTAACTCCTTTTCTTTCTTTACTGCATTTTCCTTAATCTTCTCTTCCTTTTCTGTCATCCTATCTCCTTTATTCCTCTATCCTGTGTTCAGGAAGCCTCACAGAGAGCACAGGACATGGTGCCTTTCTTACAACCTTTTCCGCAGTGCTACCAAAGAGAAACCTATCTATACCTGTTCTCCCATGAGTTCCTATTATAATGAGATCGATCTTTTTATCCCTTGCGACTTTCAAAATCTAATCATCGGGGATCCCTCTCAGAACTATCTTCTCTATATCCTTAACCCCCTTCAACTCTTCCTGGCAGCATTTTTCTAATTCCTTCCTGGCACTCTCCTCCATACTGCGGTAGAGTTCATCTATGCGGACATGAGGGACCTGCCAGCCTGCTGTCATTGATACATCATGGACAACATGTAAAAGATATAGCTTTGCATTATACTCCTTTGCCAGAGAGATGGCATAATCAAGGGCATTCATTGCCCCTTCTGAAAAATCAATTGGAAAAAGAATCCTTTCAATCTTCATCCCTTCTTCCTTTCTCTCAGATATCTTGCGGCCTCTTCTGGAGGGGTAGAGATTATATAGAACCCTCCCCCCCATTCGAAACCTTCTGCCTTTGTTATCCTTGGTAATATCTCAAGGTGCCAGTGAAAATCATCTTTTAATGTGTGCCAGTGCCCCCCTCTTGGAATCCTATTAGGGGCTGTGTGAAGGGCATAACTATAATCAGGCCTGTTCAAGACATCCCTTATCCTTAGAAGCACTGACCTGAGGATTCCTGCAAGATCAACCGCCTCTTCTTTAACAATCTCTGTGAATGAACACGTATGTCTCTTTGGCATTATCCAGACCTCAAAAGGGGATAAGGGTGCAAATGGACAGAAGGCAACAAAAGAACCTCTTTCTTCCACTATCCTTACACCTGTCTTTAACTCTTCCTTCATTATATCGCAAAAGATGCACCTCTCTTTGTAGTCATAATAGGCCTTCGCACCGTCAAGTTCTTCCTTTATCTTCTTCGGAATTACAGGGGTGGCTATGAGCTGAGAATGGGGGTGTAAAGATGTTCCGTTAACCGAAAACTTTGAACCGTGATCTTTATATATTAAAATATATCTCAGTCGGCAATCTTTTTCAAGGTCAGAGATTCTATCCCTGTATGTCAATATTACCCTTTCCATCTGGCTGATATCCATCTCTTCAGGCCTTTTGTTATGTTCAGGAGATTCGACAATGATTTCATGTGCGCCAATACCATTCATCTTATCGTACATCCCGACTCCCTGACGGTTTAGCACCCCTTCTACCTTAAGAACAGGATATTGGTTTGGAAAAACCCTTGTCCACCACCCAGGACTATTGGGTAGTGTCGATGTTTCCCTGTAAGCCATTATTTCAGAAGGGGTTTCATTCTCATTTCCAGAACATAGGACACACCTTTCTTGATCGCTGCTTTGATCCAAGGCCTTTTTATGTGACTCAGACGAATCAAAGATATAATCATTTGGAGCCTTTTTAAAATCTTTTGCTACTATTACCCAGCGTCCTAAGAGAGGATCTTTTCTAAGCTCATGCATATAAACCTCTGAATTTTCTAATAAAAGCCCTGCTGTGCATAATATTCGAACTTAAGAAAATGTCTCTTTATCAATAAGAATGATGCAGATTTGAAGTATAACATTAACATAAAAACGGCATCATCGTCAAGCAGGTAAAAATACCTTGACAAAGAAAGACCTCCCCCCTTATTATTAACTTGTTTAGGAGTTTTTTATGGATATCGAACAAGTCTTGAAATTTTACAGTGAAGACCTTAAGGAGGTCGAAGCCAACCTAAAAGAGAATCTAAAATCCCATGCACCAATGATAGCCCAGGTGGGTAACCATCTGCTCCTCAGCGGCGGGAAACGTCTCCGTCCCCTCCTCGTTATATTAAGTTCAAGGTTTTGCAGATATGAAGGAGAAGAAGACATCTATCTGGCCAGCATAGTAGAGTTTATCCATACTGCATCCTTACTTCACGATGATGTAATAGATAGTGCCGAGATAAGAAGGGGTCAGCCTGTTGCAAATTCTATCTGGGGGAATGAGGCAAGCATCCTTGTAGGTGACTATCTCTATTCAAAGGCATTGAAACTCGCTGTTGGACTAAAGAATCAGAGGATTATGGATACCCTTTCAGAGGCAACTACAACCATGTCAGAAGGGCAGATCATAGAGCTCTTAAAAATTAATGACCCTGATATTACCGAGGAAGAATACCTGAAGATGGTAGAGGCCAAGACAGCAGTTTTAATTTCAGCCTGCTGTAGAGTTGGCGCAATCATTAGCAGTGTAGAAAAAAAGGTTGAAGAGGCTTTAGCCAACTTTGGTCTGAATCTTGGTATGGCATTTCAGCTTGCCGATGACATCCTCGATTACAGGGCGGATGAGTTGAAGCTTGGTAAGACTCTCGGTAAGGACCTTGATGAGGGAAAGATTACCCTTCCTCTTATTCGCCTCCTTAAAAGGGGGAAAACAGAAGAAGTGGCAGGAGTGAAGGAGATCATAAGGACAAATGGTTTTAAACCTAAGGACCTGGAGTTCATCCTTATGCTTATGAATAAATATGATTCCCTGGGGGATTGTCTTTATAGGGCTAAGGAATATCTTCGTAAGGCGAAAGAATCTATGGGGAT
This sequence comes from Nitrospirota bacterium, assembly GCA_016212195.1. Taxonomy (GTDB): domain Bacteria; phylum Nitrospirota; class Thermodesulfovibrionia; order JACRGW01; family JACRGW01; genus JACRGW01. Next base: position 3,443 of record JACRGW010000052.1, on the reverse strand, counting down.
TTTTGAAGATACCCCCTTAAAGGATGCCTTATTTGCCGTAGCCGATTATGTAATTAATAGAGAAAATTGACTTAGAGTCTATGGCTCTTAGAAATGCACCCCTTAGTTCAGCTCGCAAAGGAAACAGTAGAGAAATATATCAGGGAAGGGTTAATAAAAAGTCCTCCGGAGGCCCTTACCACTGAGATGAAGGAGAGAGCAGGAGTTTTTGTCTCATTAAAGAAGAAGGGGAAGTTGCGGGGTTGCATAGGGACATTTTCACCATCAACAAGGAATGTAGCTGAAGAAATTATTCAGAATGCCATCAGTTCCTCAACCAGAGATCCGAGATTTCCCTCTGTAGGAAAAGAGGAATTTAATGAAATCGATTATTCGGTAGACGTACTTTCTGAACCTGAAAGGGTAAAGGGACCTGAGGAATTGGATCCCAAAAGATATGGCGTAATAGTCAAAAAGGACTGGAGAAAGGGACTCCTCCTGCCTGACCTTGAGGGGATCGATACTGTTGAGGAACAGATATCAATAGCAATGCAGAAGGCGGGGATCTACCCAGATGAAGAAGTTGAACTATGGAGATTTGAAGTGAAACGGTATGTTTGAAACCTATAATTTATACGGAGGTTTAATGAAATGAATTTAGAAAGGGATCTCCAATATAGCGAACAATCAACAAGGAGCAAAAAAATTCTTACGGTCATATCTATTATTCTTGCCGTACTATTAGTTATCAGTCTTATCGGTTTCGTAAAGGTGAAAGAGGAAAGAGATACACTCAGTCAGCAAAATATCTCAGTCCAGAAAGAAAAGGAAACCCTCCAGAAGAAGTTGGCAGAGTCAGGGAAAGAGACTGAGACCTTGAAGCATATGGTGGCATCTATCACTGAAGAGAGGGACAGGCTTACTAAGGAACTTGCCTCAAAGAAGGCCCCTTCTAAGAAAGAAAAGAAAACAACTCTGTCGCCAAAGGCAGGCCCTACTGGCACCAAAAAATAGATGGTACGGTACATAACCTCCTTTTTTATCCTTTTTTTTATATCGCAGAATTATCTTTTTGCAGAGGATTCCTTTTCAAGTATAGCAATCCTTCAGGAATCCCTGAGAAATAGACCTGTAGGAGAAAGGATAGCGTTCTGGGCTGAGGCCTTCTTAGGAAAACCCTATGATCCAGATCCCTTAGGAGAATATGTGAGAAAGAGTGTGGTTGTTGCTGATGAGAGGGTTGATTGTATGTATCATACCTTCCGATCTGTTGAACTTGCCTTGACTTTAACCCCAGAAGAGGCTGTAAAGGAGGCACTCAGACTGAGATTCTTCACAAAAGGGGTTCTTAATGATAGGAAAGTTATAAATTACGAGGATCGTTTCCAGTATGGAGAAGACATGATTGATAGCGGTAAATGGGGTTCTGAGATTACTTCTGAAATTGGTAAAACTGTAGCGATAAAGGGAAGCAGGGGAAAGGAGAATGTCTCCATTCTTCCAAAGGAAGAGGCAATAAAAGGGGTTCCACTTAAAAAATTTAAAGATGGCGATATAATCTATTTTATCAAAGACCCGGAGAAAAGGGTCGTAGGTGAGATAGTCGGACACATAGGGATTATTAAATTAGAAAATAGTAACCCCTATCTAATCCATGCAAGTGGTATAAAGACTATTAAGAAAAAGGTGACTGGTGGATCTGTAAAAAAGACAGGTTTTTATGATTATTTAAAGAATATGCGGTTTGCAGGAATAAGGGTTACGAGGTTCATAGATGTTTCGAATTAATGATTTGATTGTTGCAGATTAGTAAAAACCTCTTTATAAAACAATTTTAATAAAAAACCTTTTAACTCTTTCCCATTCAGCTTGATCAATTGGATATTGTAAAGATCCTTTTAAGAGAATAACATCCTTTAGCCCCTTTTCAGCTTCATCGAAAAAGACGAGGCCTCTTTTTATGTGATATGTGTAATTTTCCTGTACTTTGTACTTCTTAAGAGTTGCACTGATAAGCTGCTCCAGCGACATCCCTGTCTTCTCCATTATTGCCTTTAAGTCTACAAAATCCTTTGCAGTCCCTCTCTGTACTATCGCTACTGTCTTCATAGCAGCGATGTCTGTGAGGGAAGCAAGCTCTATCTTATTAACCTGCTCGTAGTAAAGGTGTTCAAGTAGAGTATAGGGATAATAAAACAAGCTTAACCTTACTCCTTCGATTTCCGCAACCAGAGAATCCTTATCTGAGACATCCTCTTTATGGACTGTATAATTTTTTTTTATTTCATCTATAATCGGCCCTGTTAGGAAATGTTCTCCTGTGAAAAGGTCTATATCTATCGATATCCTGTGGCCTAAATAGAGGGTAACAGCAGTTCCACCGGCTAAATATTTATTCTTTGGCAAAGAGAAAGAATTTAACTTGCTGAGGAGGGAGGCCACATTCTGGGGGACTGCCTTGTAAAACATCGCGTATCCTCCTTTTTGATATTCAGATACAGACACCAGTAGTTGACGGTTTTGGGGGAAAGGTATGTGCTATTTTTAACTACTTCTGATATAGTATCCCTCTCATAGGTATCAAGTATAAATTCTACCTGTTTGTCTCCTCCGTGCTCTAATAACCGCTCAACAATCAGGAAACTATCTTCCTTAAGATCAAGGGACTCAACCATAGTCCCCCACAGGCAGGGCCTTAAAATGTCATAAACCTCTTGTGCAAGCATGCGTAATTATATCATACAATGAGAAGAGATGGAAGATATTTAAGTTTTGTTGATTGTAATAGATTATTTAGAAGGTAGATATTTGGTTTTAAAAAAATGCTTAAAATTATATACTTGACTTTTTTTATACACTATGATACAGTTTGTATTAATTATGAAGACACAACTCAGTCAAAAACAAGCAGACGCAGTCCGCTATATCCGGAATTGGATTATGCATAAGGGTAAGACTCCATCTGTACGTGAGCTGATGACAGTTCTTGGATATAAATCCCCAAGGTCGGCTGCTTTAATTATTGAGGAATTAATCCAGAAAGGTATCTTGAGAAAGCGTTCAAATGGAGATTTGCAGTTAATTAAAGATATTGACGCAGATTCAGTTCACGCCCGCACAGTCGATATCCCTTTAGTTGGTATGGTAACTTGTGGAGCGCCTATTTTAGCTCAGGAAAATATCGAGGGATATATTCCTGTATCTGTTTCCCTTGCAAAGCCCGGGTTTAAATACTTCTTGCTTAGGGCTAAAGGCGATTCTATGAACAAAGCGGGAATCAATGATGGAGATTTAATACTTGTCCGCCAGCAGTCAGCAGCACAAAATGGCGATATAGTTGCAGCGCTGATTGATGATGAAGCAACTGTAAAAGAGTATCAACATAATAAAAATTGTGTTGTTTTAATGCCAAGGTCGAATAATAAAAATCATAAGCCGATTATCCTGACTGAAAATTTTCAGGT
>JACRGW010000055.1 GCA_016212195.1 Nitrospirota bacterium | reverse complement strand
TACCCTCAATTTTTAAAGGGTCTATGTTAAAGGTAGAGGGATCTATATCAACAAAGACAGGCCTTGCCCCTATATAGGATATAACCTCTGCTGTAGCTATAAAGGTGAAGGTGGTTGTGATAACCTCATCACCTTGACCGATTCCGAGTGCCCTGAGACTGAGGTGTAAGGCATCTGTACCAGAGGCAAGGCCTACACCATATTTTACACCATGATAAGATGCTATCTCCTTTTCAAGGGCATCGAGATTTGGTCCCAGTATGAACCGAGTACTTTCGATGATCTCATTTAATTTTTCTTTTATCTCAGGTTCGATATCCAAAAACTGTGTCCTGAGATCAACCATAGGTATTCTCATTTATAATCTCCGATATCTTAATGGCAACCTTCAGTGCTTCAGTTGCCTCCATCCCTGATATAACAGGTTGTGTTCTTCTTCTAACAGATTGAATGAAAGCCTTTAGTTCTTCTTTAAGGGGATCGCCTTTTTCAGGTTTAAGGTGGCTTATATCAAGGGTAGAGAGGCCACCCCTGGATATCTTTTTATGTTTGATGATCTCGTTTGTCTGATAATCGAGGGATATGTATGTATCCTCTTCAAATATCCTGATCCTCCTTGTCTTCCCATGGAAGATGCGACCTGCTGTAAGGTTTGCCACACAGCCATTCTTAAACTCTATCCTGGCATTAGCCACATCTATTCTCGATGTAAGCATTGGCATTCCTGTAGCCCTGATATCGGCAATATCCGATTTCACAAGTGAAAGTACTATATCTATGTCATGGATCATAAGATCAAGGGTTACATCCACATCGGTTCCCCTGTCAGTAAAAGGGCTTAACCTCTGTGCTTCGATAAACCTTGGTCTATTGGTAAGACCTTTAAGGGCGATATAACCAGGATTGAATCTTTCGATATGTCCGACCTGAAGAATCAGGTTCTTTCTATCAGCTATCATTACTAAGTTCTCAGCGTCCTTAAGATTGACCGTGATTGGTTTTTCTATAAAGATGTCTATTCCTTCTTTCAGAAAATCTGAGGCTACTCTATGATGAATCTTACTTGGTACGACGATACTTACAGCATTAACTTTACCAAAGAGTTCTGAATAATCCACAAATGGCATTGAACCTGTATGTCTGGCAACATCCTCTGCCCTTACTTTGTCAGTGTCAGCTACGCCGACAAGACTTACTCCTTCTAACTCTGAATAGATACGGGCGTGAGTTTTTCCTAAATAACCGACTCCAACAACACCAACCTTTACCTTATCGGACACTACATCTCTCCTGTCTTTTTTTAAGATTTTATTTTAAGTAATAAAAAACAGTGGACTCTATAAATAACCCATTTTGCAGAAGACTGTCAAGTAATTACTTCGTAAGTGAAAATAACCGGAATTCATGATTTAAATCATACTCATATCGGGAACATTTTTTCATGATAAGTAGTTATGAAGGCATCTATACCGGAAAATGGTACTGTAATCCGTCTGGAAGGTGAAAACGCCATCGTTTTTATAAAGGGAGCGGAATCGTGCAAAGGCTGCGGGGCAGCACAGATGGGTCTCTGTAAAGGCGGCATGAGTTTGCTTACGCTGACTGTAAGAAATACCTTATGTGCCCGTACGGGAGATACAGTAAAGGTTGGTTTTGAGCAGGGTATACAGACAAGGGGGTATCTGTTAATCTATATATTACCTCTCTTTGCACTTATCGCAGGGGCATTCGGAGGATATATTATTGGAAAACACCTTGGTATTAAACAGCTTGATGTTATATTGGCCTTTATATCATTAGCACTTTCTCTGTTTTACTCCTTCAAGAGACTTAAAAAACTCGATTCCCATTCAAGGATGGTAATTGAGAAAATTGTGTCCCGGGATGTTTCTGATGGGGAAGTTTTTTCAGATGAAGATAGGAAGTATTTTGATTATACAGGTAATCATAAGAATTATGAGATGGTTAAACTCCAATAATACACAGACCTATTTTGTCCGCTTCCTTGATCATTGCTTCTCTGCTGAGAAGTATTGTCATTCCTGACTCGAGGGCAAGAACCTTTGCATTCGCCTCTTTTAGGGCATCCATTGTTTTAAGACCGACGACAGGGACATCGAATCTCATATCCTGACCTGGTTTGCTCACTTTTATTACTATCACATCGCCATTACCCAATTTTCCGCCCCTCTTTATAGCCTCATCCGTTCCCTCTATAGCCTCTACAGCAAGAACAGCCTGATTCTTGATTACGACGGTCTGACCTATATCGAGCCTTCCTATTTCCCTCACAATTTTCAGTCCGAACTCGATATCTTTAACCTCTTCTTCAGAAGGGCTTCTTATTGTAAGTACACCTTTTGGAACAAGGAGGTGATTAAGGTAAGCTGTGAGTCCTTCTAAGGTGATCCCCTCAGACTCAAGTTCTTCAGCCAGGGCAAGAAGTAAGGATTCGTCCTTTTTATCCCTGAGTCTGAGGAAGAAGGACATTGCCCTTAAATCAGGTTCAATATCGGTAAACATAAGGGTCTTTGGAACCTTCCCTGCCATAATAGCCCTTTTTATTCCTTCATCCTTGAGGATTCCTATAAGTCTGCCAAGCTCTCCAGGGCTGATCCAATAGGTAGTATCTGAGGCATCAAGATTATCAGAGGATAAACCCTTAAAGGCGATAGTCACAACCCTGAGTCCATCCTTTTTTATCCTTTCTAAAAGTATTAAAGGAAGATTACCACTTCCTGCAATAAGACCGATGCTCTCCATAATTGAAAAAACTAAAATATTATTGTCATTCTCGCGCAAGCTGGAATTCAGATACAGTCCCTGAGAAAGCAAATATCTATTAAGAAACTTGATTCCCCTTTTTATGGAAAACCCTGGATTCCTGCTGGAGTTTATCCCGCACCTCGATGCGGGGCAGGAATGACTTGAAATTTACATTAACCTCAGCGACAGATCCCCCTTTCGGATTTTTCAATGAAGTGGAGTAGATGGTCTACCTCCTTTGACCCTTTTATCTCCTCCCTTGCTCTTTTTATAGCAACTTTGAGGGTGAGTTTTGATTGGAAGATAATCTTGTACGCCTTTTTAAGAGTGCTTATTGTATTTTCTGAGAAACCATGCCTCCTGAGACCTATGAGGTTCAGGCCATAGAGTTTTGCCCTGTTTCCGACAGCTGTTGTATAAGGTGGAACATCCTGGACTATTGCTGAACACCCACCGACCATTGCATAGACACCAACTCTTGTAAACTGATGTATGGCTGAAAGCCCACCCACAATTGCGTAGTCCTCTATTTCTATATGTCCCCCGAGTGTTGCACTATTTGACATGATGATATTATTTCCCAAACGGCAATCATGGGCTATATGGACATAAGCCATCAGATAGTTGTCGTCTCCTATTACAGTTTCTCCGGTTCCATATGATGATGCCCTGTGGATTGTTACGAATTCCCTTAAGGTATTCCTATTTCCAATTCTGATTTTTGTATCGTCTCCCTTATATTTCAGATCCTGTGGAAGTCCTCCGATTGCAGAGAACTGGTAAAAGAAGCAATCGTCTCCTATTTCTGTAGGACCATAGATTACAACATGAGGACCTATCTTTGTCCTGTCACCGATTCTCACGCCATCTCCGATTATCGAATAAGGACCTATAGAAACATCTTTGCCGATTATCGTATTTTTATGGATAATAGCTGACGGATGTATCTCTTCTGAATCAAAAAATCCTGAACTTAACTCTGATGATTCAGGGCAAGGTTCAGCGTATGTCTTTGATCTTCTACCTTTCATTTTCTTCCTTTCACTTTTCAAGAGTTTTATCTGTTATCATTGCCATAAGTTCTGCCTCGCATACCAATTTATCTTCTACAAAGGCGCTGCCTTTAAGCTTCCATACGTTGACCCTCTGCTGTATGAGCTCTACCTCTAAGCGGATCTGGTCTCCCGGAAAAACAGGCTTTCTAAATTTAGCCTTATCTATGCCTAAAAAATAAACGAGTTTATCTTTCTCGTCATTGGATTTAAATGCAAGCACTCCACCTAACTGTGCCATTGCTTCTATAATCAATACACCGGGCATGATAGGGTATTCAGGGAAATGGCCCTGAAAAAAAGGTTCATTGATCGTCACATTCTTTATTCCTACAACCCTCTTTCCAGGTTCTAACTCGAGTATCTTGTCGATTAACAGAAAAGGATATTTATGGGGTAGTGTTTTAAGAATTTCCCTGATCTCCATTTTTCTCTCCTCCTTTGGAGTTAATGCCTTCTAATCTTTTGATCCTTTCTTCAAGGTCCGTTATCTTCTTTCTGATCTCAGGGAGTTTGGCAAAGATGGCCTGGGCCTTTAGCCAGTCCTTATGAGGGATGGCAAGCGTTCCAGAGATAACCTGATTTGATTCTATATCATGACCGACACCTGACTGGGCAATAACCACCACATTATCCCCGATCTTTATGTGATCAGCGATACCTGCCTGTCCTGCCAGTATTACATGTTTTCCGATCTCCGTACTCCCCGATATACCAACCTGGGCGACTATTATCGAGTCCTCTCCTATTATGACATTATGGGCGATATGGACAAGATTGTCTATCTTTGTCCCTCTCTTTATAATAGTACTTCCAAGGGTTGCCCTGTCAATTGTACAGTTTGCACCTATCTCAACATCGTCCTCTATAAGGACATTACCAACCTGAGGGATTTTATGATACCGTCCTCCTTCTTCTACAAAACCGAAACCATCACTTCCTATTACAGTGCCACTATGAATGATAACTCGTTTTCCGATTTTTATATCTTCCCTTATAGATACATTGGGATAGATAATACTATCCTCTCCTATCTCTGAGCCCTTCCCGATATAAACACCGGGGAAAAGTGTGACCCTGTCTCTTATACTGACCCTTTCTTCCAGGGCTACATAGGGATGTACAGAGATCTCTTTGCCGAGGCTGCAGCCCTCTCCAATCAATGCCTTATTACTTATCCCTGTTGGCTGATAGGGCCTTTTCGAGAATAGCTCCAGAATTTTGCTGAAGGCAAAGTAAGGGTTTTTGACCCTTAAAAGAGTAAGTCTGGAATCTGGAGTCTGGCCCGCCCCGCTTCGCGGAGCGAGGCCGGGGAGTCTGGAGTCTAAAATCTTTTCACCTATGATTACTGCCGTTGCCCGTGTCTTCTCGAGGTCGGGGAGATATTTGGTATGAGCTATAAATGTAATGTCTCCCTCATCTGCCTCTTTGATACCGGAGATACCCTTTATATCGATATCTCCGTTTCCGATTACAGAGCCACCTACAAGCTCAGCCAGTTCCCTTAATTTCTTTATCATTTCTTCTGAGGCTGGTCATATCTCTTTATGACCTTCTCAGTAAGGTCATAAACCGGAGATGAATAAAGGATTAAATCGGCTTTCTGCAGGATTATGGTGTAGCCTTCCTCTTCTCCGATCTGTTTTATTGTTTCCCTAAGGCTCTTTATAATTGGATTAACAAGCTCTATCTCTTTCTTCTGGACTTCCTCCTGAGAGTCTCTTACCATCCTCTGATAGTCCCTCCAGTCCTTCTCCAGTTTCTCTTCCTTTTGTTTCTTTGCCTCGGGGCTTAAGACAGTAGCCTGTTTTTCAATCTCTGCTTTGAGTTTCTCTATCTCCTTAGCCTTATCTTCAACGCTCTTCTGTTTGGCCATCATAAGGTCTGTCATAGTCTTTGTCGCCTTCTGACCGGCCTGAGACTCATTTACGGCCTTTTGAAGATCCACATATCCAATCTTTAAGGTTTTTTCTGCACCATAGGCTGAAGATATTAGAAAAACAGAAAG
>JACRGW010000054.1 GCA_016212195.1 Nitrospirota bacterium | reverse complement strand
TACTATATCCCTGATATCCTCAGGGCAGAAAGGGAAGGGAGGATCCCATACGGACAGTGGTACCAGTTTAAATATATCGGACCGACCATCAAAATAGATAGGGAGAAATTAAGGGAGGAAACAGTCGAAGGAAGGCAGTGCACGGTCTATGAGATAAAGGTTAAGTATGAAGGGGGCATGCAGAAGAGCGCCATCTGGGAGGACAGAGAACTTAAGATACCTCTCAAGGCAGAGACTGTTACGAGTTATGGTAGTAAGATTAAAGTAGAGTATAAAAATATAAAGACCGGAATGATTGATCCTTCATTATTTAAGGTTCCTAAAGAAATGAGAATGAAGGGACCTCTCAAACCCCATAGAGACTACTGAGGATTATTTCCCTATGCAGAACTCCGAGAATATCCTGTCGAGGATATCCTCTGTGGTGACAATTCCAACGATCTCCCCAATGTGATCAAGTGCCTCTCTCAGGTCGAGAGCAAGGAATTCCGATGATTGCCCCTCAGCCAGTAAATCTCTGAAGTTCTCAAGATTCTCTTTTGCATCGAGGAGGTTCTTTTTATGCCTTAGTTTCGTGATTATAGCGCCTTCTTGTGAGTTAACCTTCCCATTAAAGATGAGATTGGATATTTCCTTCCTCAGCTCTTCAATCCCTGTCATCTCTGTAGCAGAAATCTTTACTAATGGTTTCTCTCCGATGACCTTCGAGAGATCGTCTTCTTCTATCTTCGGTGGAAGGTCATTCTTGTTAAGAACTATTACCCCCTGCCTGCCCTTCACCTTTTCGAAGAGGGTACGATCTTCTTCCTTCAGTACCTGACTTCCATCTAAAACAAGAAGTATTAGGTCTGCCCCATCAATCGCCCTCAGGCTTCTTCTCACACCCTCTTCTTCCGCAAGCCCCTTCGCTTTTCTGATGCCTGCTGTATCCACGATTTTAAGGGCTATGCCATCTATATTAATAAACTCTTCTATTATGTCTCGTGTTGTTCCTGGAATTTCGGTTACTATCGCCCTGTCCTCCATAAGAAGGGCATTAAGGAGGGAGGATTTTCCTACATTAGGTCTCCCGATGATGGCGGTCGAAATACCTTCTCTCAAAACCTTTCCTTCATCGGAAGATCTGATTAGATCGTTTATCTCTATAATAATTCCTGTTAATTCTGTCTCTACCCATTCCCTGGAGGGAATATCGATTTCTTCGTCAGGGAAATCTATGTGTGCCTCAATATAAGCTGTAAGGTTTATAAGTTTATCTCTTATCTGATTAAGTCTCAAAGATAAAGAGCCCCTTAATTGATCCATTGCAGCCTTGAGGCTCCTGTCAGTCTTAGCCTTAATTATATCTATTACTGCCTCTGCCTGTGTGAGGTCTATCCTTCCATTCAGGAATGCCCTCTTTGTAAACTCCCCCGGGTCTGCCAATCTTGCCCCTTCCTTAAGGCAGAGTTCGAGGACATTCTTTAAAGGTACAATCCCGCCATGGCAGTTTATCTCAACAACATCCTCTCTGGTATAAGTAGCAGGAGCCTTCATGAATGTGAGGAGAACTTCGTCTATTACATTGCCACTCTCAGGATCAACGATATGACCGTAATGGATGGTATGGGTCTTGAGTCTTGAGTCTTGGGTCTGGAGTCTGGCAGGACTGAATATCCTTCCTGCTATTCTTAATACATCCTTTCCGCTAAGCCGCACAATCCCGATACCACCCTCCCCGATAGGGGTAGATATGGCTGCTATAGTATCATCAAGAGACATGCTATTATTTTATCCTATTATAAATTATAAAGAAAGACTTCAATCTGATTTCTATGATATAATTTAATCCATTAAAAAGGAAGGAATGGGAGCTTTGGATGATAAATATCGAGGATATAAAAGAATCAATCAAAGTTGGTAAAATAAGGATTACCGACCATGCCGATGATGAAGCTCAAGCTGATAATCTTATTTTCGAGGATATATTTTCTTCGGTATTGCGTGGTGAGATAATCGAACAATATCCGGATGACAAACCATATCCAAGCTGTTTGATTTTTGGTAAGAATTTTAAGAACGAGCCTATTCATAGCGTGTGGGCTTATAATCTTGAGACAAAGTCAAGTGTTTTAATAACGGTCTATCGTCCTGATTTAAAAATATGGATGGAGGACTGGAAAACAAGGAGGAGACGATGAAATTATTTGAAAAATGCCCCATTTGTGGAGGTGAAGTTATCGAGAAAGAGGTTGAGAAACTTCTTAAAGGTGATGGAAATACCGCAGTCGTAAAAATCAAGGCTGAGGTTTGTCTTCACTGTGGCGAAAGACTCTACGCTCCTGATGTTATTTCCAAATTTGAAGAGGTAAGAAAGAAGCTTAAAGAAGGAAGACTCGAGGATTTCGTTGAGATCGGTAAGAGTTACCAAGCTACCTGAGTTGCGGTCGATTCTACTGAGGACCCCGTCTTGACAGCCAATTAATGCTTTGCTATACTCTTGCCATGAAACCGGGGTGATTATCGTTAAGGATAACTCTGAAAGAATCACAGTCGCCTTCCACTATAATCCTTCTTTTGTCGAGAAGGTCAAATCTATCCCTGACCATAGATGGTATCCAGATAAAAAACACTGGAGTTTTCCTGATTCGGATGGAACCTTAGAGAAAATCCTAAAGGTCTTTAAAGGGGAAGAAATCCATTTAGACCCAGCATTGCAGGTTTCCACCCCTGTCATTGCGAAACCTGAAATGTTGAAGCAATCTCAGGGGACTGTCCCAGATTTACCGGCGAAGCAGAGCAAAGCGGTAGAATCGGGACTGTCCCCGACCTTTGAAGAAATAGCTTTTTGAAGGGGCAAAGGCAGGCAGGTATCTTTCCAGAAGGTCGATCGAGAAGGTGTTCGAGCAGGCACGCGACAGGGCCGGCATAAAAAAAGATGTTTCTGTTCACGACCTTCGCCATAGCTTCGCCACACATCTGCTTGAGGGCGGCACCGATTTGCGGTATATTCAGGAATTACTGGGACACGCAAGCAGCAAGACGACTGAGATATACACCCACGTGAGTACGAGGAGTTTAGGTAAGATCAAAAGCCCCTTGGACAGCCTGGACTTTGAAGGAGGTGATGTTGACAACAAGTGAACAGTTAGGCTGAGGCGCCGCTTCAGCCAGATTGAAATAAACGCACCGAGGTGCAATTATCACCCCGATTCGGGACAAAAGTTGCACTTGAGTGCAATTATGAACATGTTATCTGCTCATTGTGAGCTGGAAAGGAGGAAAAACATGATAAATAGAACTGTCAGGAAAATCAGTTCATTTTTAGTTGTAGTTTTGTGTTTGTCTTCTTGCTCT
>JACRGW010000053.1 GCA_016212195.1 Nitrospirota bacterium | reverse complement strand
TTTGACCATATCAGCAGTAATCATCTCTGGTTTACCTACATCAACACAGAGTATATCTGCCTTAAGACATTCCTCTTTCAGATTCGGTGTACTGACCGTACATAATGTTACTACTGCGTTCTTTCTAAGAAGTAAATGGGCAAGGGTTCTTCCTGTAATGCCTCTTTCGATAACAACAGCTCTTTTTCCACTCAGGCTTATCCTGTAGGCATCAAGCATCTTCATTACTCCGTAGGGGGTGCAGGGTAGAAATAATGGTTCATTAAGGAAGAGTCTGCTCAATGCATAAGGGCTACAGGCATCGATATCTTTCTCAGGTGCTATGTGTTCTGCTATCGTTTTCTGATTAAAATTTTTACGGAAGGGGAATTGGAGGAGTATGCCGTTTACATCCTGATCTTTGTTGAGCCTTTCTATGAATTTGATGATGGACTTATCTGTTTCTTTTTTCTGAACGGCATGGTTGAGGATGTCAATGCCAACCTCATCGCATGCCACTCTCTTTATATCAAAGTACTTCTTTGAGGGGGGGTATGTTGCATCAAATATAATTGCAAGACAGGGATTAGTTCCCTTAGACCTTAGCTTTATAACTTCCTTCTTTAGATCCTCTTTAATATCTGATGCTACTTTTTTCCCATCAATTAACCGGGTAGTCATGAATCTTAATCGTGAGACCCTTCGATTCACTCAGGGTAAATGAAACCATTGGATGTTGAATTACATGCCTGGTTTCATTTATTTCACCTTCTTAATCATTGCAACCCATTCCCTCTCTCCCTTCTCTTCTGTTGTCCATTCGAACTGCCCTTCTCTTTCATGGATAAATTCGTAATGGAGAGGCTTCGGGTTATGGTCATTGATGAGCATCAGGGTTTCACCTAACTTCAGGTTATCGAAGGTCTCAAAGATCTTTGGATGCCGCTCCCATGGGGGAATACTCCTTACATCCAGGGTTACTACCTTTTCTGTCATGGCACCCTCCTGAGTAAAAAAAATACGGTTAAATTGTCCTGTTTACCAGCCAAACCTGAGGTCCGATCTTGCAAATTCATTACCGTAAATATAACCATCAATATCCTTCAGGCTGACCTTGATCCCTGCCTTTCTGAAGAATCTGTCCCAGCCTATCCTGTTTATCCACTCCCTCATCCTTTCATCAGGTTCGGCATCTTTTCTCCAGGCGTCCATTATCTGAACAACTGCCTTGACAGCCTCCTGCCATTTTGGAGGGTTATTTGGCAGGTAGGGGATAACAATCCTTCCAAGATCAGGGCCACTTCCGGTATTGGATGCCTTTCCTCCAACGGATATCGCATAACCATCGAGTTTTGGATCACCTGTTAATATCGCCTCACAATGCATTGTGCAGGCTCCACAATGTATACATCTTTCAGCACTTATCGAGACGCTAAATTCCCCTTTTGGCTTTATTGCTGCAGTAGGACATATGGCTATAACTGTAGGTCTTTCGCATATCCCTATCTGGTCCTCAAGTACTATGGGAAGGTCTCTGTGAACACCTATTATACCAATGTCTGCCATTAAAGCCTCTTCGATATTGGCACAGCCACCGATGTTGATCTTAAGCCATGAGGGAAGTTTATGGTTTTTAAATTCCTTTATAAGGGCATCGCCCAGAACCTTTGCGATGCTGGGGGAGTCAGTAGCAGGGAGGTTACAGTGAATCCAGCTCGGGCATGCCATTATATTGTGCATGGAATTCCTTGTTCCACCTACTGGGAATCCGAGCGCCTCAACTTCCTTGATGAGGGCATTGATCTGTTTAGGAACTACAACAATAAATTCAAAGGAATGCCTCAGGGTAATCCTGAAGTATCCTCCTGAATATTTGTCAGCAAGGTCACAAAGTTCAAGCATCGATGCAACACTTATCCTTGAAGGCGGCATCGCTGTTCTTACCGTGTGACATACGTCTCCTGTTTTTGATACGCGTTTTATTACACCAGGTTTTACTATCTCATGGGTATCCCATTTGCCGTAATTTTTTAATACTACAGGGGGAAGATTCTCCTCAACCCGCGGTACTCCAACTCCTCCGACCTTGCTCATTTCACACCTCCCAGTTCTTCAGCTTCCCAGTGGTAGAATGTGTTCCTTCTCGGAGATGAGAAATGCATCGTTGATACCTCAACTCCACACCATTCGAGGAATTTGTCAAATCCTAACCTCTGCATCATATCACCTATTCTTTCCTTTTTTCTTCCGTGTTCGTCATAGATTTCGCAAATTTTATCGTATGCCTGAACAAGTTCCTTATAATCCGGAGGGGTAGCCTTGATGAATGGGAATATTACCTTCCCTTTCATAGGTCCAAATTTCCCTTTCATCTTTCCACCAGCAGTAATGGCGAAACCCTTGTCATCACCAGACTTTATGGCAGGCACACGGTTTATGCAGTACATACAACGTATACATCTGTTTCCATCTATCTTAAGTTTGTTCTTTTCCCATTTCATCGCATCTGTGGGACAGTGGTCACAGACCCATTTTATATTACCGCCCTTCTTAACCCACTGATTAAGCCTTTTCTGATCAACCTTCGGAAGGTCTCTGAATACCCCGATTATACCAATATCACCATGGAGAAGTGCCTTTCCGCATTCATTGGGGCAACCGGACATCTTTGTCTTTATCTTGAAGGGAAATCTCGGATACTGGATGTCATCAATATAGTGTTTTGTCATGAAGTGTTTGACCCTGGGCATATCGACCATGGCATATTCGCAGAGTGCAGGTCCCATGCAGTCAGGTATATTCCTGATAGCATCACCTGCAGAACCTACGTCGTAACCCATAGCGTTCAGTTCCTGGGTTACGCCCTTCATGGCATCATCATTCATTATTCCGCAGATCTCGATATTGTAGTTTGTCGTGAGCATATGGAGGGATCCATCACCGTATTTATCCGCTATCTCGCATATCTTTCTGAAGGTTGATGTCTTGTAAAAGTTTCCAGGATTTCCGAGAACCCTTATCAGGTGTGAATGGCTTATGATATCGGGCCGCCTCGATTTCCTTGCTATTGCTCCTGAGCCTAACCCAGGAACAGATGACATACCGCCATGACCCCACTGGGTCAATCTTTGTTTCATGGCTTCTTCATACATCATAATAGGATAACGAGTCCTTTTCAGTTCCTTTGTATGGCTTGGCCATGGCCCTTTTGACAGGGCATCCATATAAGGTGTATCCGACATATTCTCCTCCTTTTTTATTTGAAGTGTGAAAGCCAAATTATAATTTTAATTTCTAAGTATAGTATATGACTTAAGTCACATTTCTTGAGGGTTGGATGCCTTAAATAGTATTTTATCATAAAAGGTATACAGGAAGTATCTCTTTTAATGTCAGTTTTTAAAGAAAAATCCCTTGCTTTTCTAAATATTTTTGTCTATATTCTACCTGCTATGCTCGACTTCATGCGCAGACATATGAAATTTTTCTTTATCTTCTTCTGGCTTGTGATTATTTCATTCGTCCTGTGGGGGGTTGGAGGGATTAATGATTCAAAAAGTGATGTGGTATTAACCGTAGGAAAATACAAGGTAGGACTCGATGAATACAGAGATACCTATGATAGGCTCTTTGATTTCTATAAAAGGGTGTATCAGGAGAAACTGGATCAGGAACTTATTAAGAAGTTGGATTTAAAGAGAAAGGCTATTGATGAAATTATCCAGAAGAGACTCCTTCTTCAGGATGCAAAAAGGATAGGGCTCAAGGTGAGTGATGAGGAGATCAGAGATTTCATTATGAACTACCCTGCCTTTCAGAAAGATGGCAGGTTTAACAGGGAGATATACATGAGAATCCTTCAGCTTAATCGTACCACCCCTCAGGGTTTTGAGACGATGCAGAAAGAAAATCTCATAGTAGAGAAAATAAGGAGGCTCTTGGGTGATTCAGTCGTAGTAACAGATGAAGAGGTTAAAGAATACTTCATGGAAAGACTGAGATCAGACGGAAAGCCATTCAAAGAAGAAGAGTTCCTGAAGGTAAAGGGGATTCTGACAGGCCTTATTCTTCAGGAGAAAAGGGAGAAGGCATTAGTCTCCTATGTGGAGACCCTTAAGAAAAAGACAAAGATAATTATTAATGAGAAGGTCTTAAGTTAATACCCCAATGTAATGGAGTCAATCCAGAAAAAGGTAGTAGATCTCATCATATTTGACCAGGACGGGACCCTCGTTGATTCCATATCAGATATAACCAACAGTGTAAATTATGCACTCAATACTTTAGGACTCTCTGTTTTCGATGTCGATACCATAAGAGGGTTTGTTGGAGAAGGAATAACAAAACTGATAGAGAAGACCTTGGGTCCCCATAAAGAATTTCTCGAAAGGGCACGTTCTCTATTTCTCGAATACTATTCATCCCATCTAACTGATAATACCTATATATACCCAAATGTGGTAGATCTCCTTGAGTATTTCAAAAGAAAGAAGAAGGCTGTTATATCGAATAAACTCGAGAGCCTCACAAAGGATCTCCTGGAGGGACTTGGTATCATCCATTATTTTGATATTGTTCTGGGAGGCGATAGCATTGGAAGAAAGAAACCTTTCCCTGACTCTATAATTAAGGTTCTTGATGTTTTTGATGTAAAAAAGAGCAGGGTCGTGATGATTGGGGATAGCCCTACAGACATAAAGGCAGGCAAGGGGGCTGGGGTTCTTACATGCGGGGTTACATATGGATACAGGGGGAGGGACGAAATCCTTAGTGCAGAACCTGACTTTTTGATAGATGATATCCTTGAATTGCAAGAGATCATCGAATGAAACCATTTCAAAAAGGTCACCCTGAACTTGGTTCAGGGTCTTTTATTATTAGATGCTGAAACAAGTTCAGCATGACAGTATAGGAATTTTTAAATGAAGACAAAAAAGAAGTTCAGCATCTGGATTCCCCCGTTTATCTGGATGGCCCTGATCTATCTTTTCTCAACCTCAGGATTCTCTGAGGAAGACACAGCCACATTCCTTCTGCCAATACTGAATGCACTGTTTCCGGAAGCCTCTCAATCAACACTGTCAAAGATACATTCCTTTATCCGGAAGTCAGGCCACTTTATAGAGTTTGCTATTTTAAGCCTTCTCTGGGTCAGGACATTAAGAAAGGTGTGGGAAGAGAGACACTATCCATTTTATCTTGTCTCTTTTTTCCTTTCAGTTATTTATGCCATAGTGGATGAATTTCACCAATCCTTTGTTTCTGAACGTACCGCTTCCTTACTTGACATATTCATAGATTCGGCAGGTGCTGCCTCATCATTATTCTTTTTAAAGATATATGTTATCTCTCGGAATTGGAAAGGGATTAGAAGAAAAGGGCTAAAGGATTAATCGATATCCAGGGTGGATCTGTCCCTTTCTATTTTCTTGGGTCCAATTAATGCAGGGATATCCGCCTTGGGAGGTGAATATTTTATGGGGGCGGTTCCCTTCTTGAAAAACTCTGTAATAACTTCACCACGCTCCTTATTTGTTAGAAGGCCTGTTTCAGGGTCTATCTCAGCCATTACTATATCAGCCGGGATAGAGAAATCCTCGATCGGTTTATCCTTCATGACCCAGTCCATAAATTTGACCCAGATGGGGCTTGCTGCCCTTGCCCCTGTTTCCTGTTTGCCGAGGCTCTGCCTGTTGTCAAAACCGACCCACACCCCTGCAATTAAGTCAGGTGTATAACCTATAAACCATGCATCTATATATTCATTAGTTGTCCCTGTCTTTCCTGATACAGGACGTTTGAGGGCCCTTGCCCTCCAGCCTGTTCCTTCTTTCACAACATCCTCCATCATAGATGTTATAAGGAAGGCGGTTTGTGGACTTATTGTCTGTCTACCCTGGGGTTCATTGTTCTCGAGTATGTATCCATTTGAGTCCATTATATACTTAACTGCGAGTGGTTCTACCTTAAAACCATTATTAGCAAATACACCATAGGCCGAAGTGAGTTCTAAAGGTGATACGCTCAGGGAACCGAGGGCTAAAGTAAGATCATGGGGGAAATCTCTCTTGATCCCTAAACGGGTAGCCAAATCTATGACAGGCGTGATACCTATCATCTCAAGGAGTTTTACAGTAACCACATTCCTTGAGTATGTAAGGGCAGTTCTTAGTCTTGTAGGCCCATAGTATTTACCATCATAATTCTCTGGACTCCAGCCCGGATCTAAAAGGGTCTCATCATAAGTTACAGGTTCGTCCACAATAATACTGGCAGGGGTAAATCCGTGATCCAGCGCTGCTGCATAGATGATAGGTTTAAATGCAGAACCTGCCTGACGGTTGGATTGAACAGCCCTGTTGAATTCACTTCTCTGAAAATCATACCCTCCAACCATTGCCCTTATATAACCTGTATGAACCTCGATAGCTATAATCGCCCCTTCTATAACAGGGTCTTGCTCCAGGGCAAAGGAGACTGTTCGAGATTTTCCCTTAATAGATTTTAACCTTACCTTTATTACATCTCCTACCTTAAGTATATCTGATGCCTTAAGAGATTTTGTCTCTTTGGTCTTTCCTCCATCTATCCCTTTTTTTATCCATGCCATATCCTCGATACCGATCTTACCTGTAACACCCCTGGCTTTTACGATAGCATACTGGGGCGTAACCTTTATAACTGTGCCGTTAAAGATATCCCCTTCTGTCATAACAACAGGACGGAAAATTTCCTCTTCATCCTTAATATTAGTTTTCGCAGGATCTATTTTTTTTCGGGCTAAAGGTCCTCTATAACCCTGTCTTTTATCAAGTTCCCTCAGTCCTTCCTGCAGTGCCTTTACAGCCATTGCCTGCATTCCGCGGTTCAGCGTAGTGTAAACCTTAAGGCTGCCCTTATAGACCATCTCTGTTCCATACTTTGTCTCGAGATACTGCCTTATATATTCGAGAAAATAAGGTGCATCATTCACTTTTTCTCTCAGGCTTGAAAGATAGATGGGTTGTTTCCATGTTTTTTCGACTTCCTGTTTGGTTATAAACCCTTCCTCTTCCATCCTTCTCAGGACAATAAACTGGCGGTGTCGTGCCTTTGAAAGGTCATTATAGGGAGAATAGGTATTTGGGGCCCTTATCAGACCAGCTAACATTGCAGATTCTGCGAGACTGAGTTCATCAACAGATTTTCCGAAATAGGTTCTGGAGGCCATCTCAACCCCATAGGCACCGTGTCCGAAATAAATCTTGTTAAGGTAAAGTTCCAGAATCTCATCCTTTGTGAGGTTACTTTCAATCCTTGTCGCTAAAAATGCTTCTTTAACCTTCCTTTGAAGGCTCTTCTCAGGTGTTAGGAAGAGAACCTTAGCTAACTGCTGGGTTATAGTACTTCCACCCTCTTTTATCTCGATAGAGATTATATCCTTAACGAGTGCCCTCGCAATTGCGATATAATCGAGACCCTTATGTTTGTAAAACCGTGAATCCTCAATGGCCAGAACGGCATTTATAAGATTCTTAGGAATTTCCTTAATATGGACAGGTATTCCCTTTTCTATCCTGAATTCACCTATCAGCTGTTCATCGTCAGAGTAGACCTTTGTTCCCTCAGGCGGATGCTGGTTTTTTAAGAAACCTACTTCAGGGAGATCTTTTGTCAGACCATAGAAGGCACCAGCACCTGATACGAGAATGACTGATATGGTGAGAATGACTATTGTTCCTATCTTACCGTTCATATAAAAGTACCTCTTTAAAGATGTTGCTCTTTCTTTTTAACTTGTTACCCTGAGTGAATCGAAGGGTCTCGGCTTTATTGATTCTTCGGCTTTGCCTCAAAATAACAGAAGGAAAGGGGTTTAGCTTTTTATTCCGTCATATATGAAAAGGGCTAAACCGACAAAGGCTGTAAAGATACCGAGGGCAACTCCTCCCTGGCTATGTCCGCCTGACAAAAACATTATTGCAATACCGACGACCATCAAAAGTCCTCCAATCTTCATCCATTTCGTAAACATCATTCCTCCCTATCAATATGAAATTATTATAACTAAAAGCTTAAGGCTTTGATATTTGATGGATAATCTCCCTAAATCCCCCTTTACCAAAGGGGGACTGAGGGGGATTTTTAACTAATTTAAATCTATAGCAGAAAAATTTCAAGTAGAATTATAAAAAGGAACTATCCTTATGTTAGAATGTGAGACCTATGGAAATAAGATCGTTCTTTTCATCTCAGGCATTTTCTGCACTAAGGCACAGGAATTTCAGGCTCTTCTGGACAGGTCAACTAATATCCTTTACAGGTACATGGGTACAGTATGTTGCACAGGGATGGCTTGTTCTGAAACTCACAGATTCTCCTTTCTACCTCGGACTTGTCGGAGCAGCAGGCTCACTACCTGTCCTTCTTTTTACACTAATCGGAGGAGTGGTAGCTGACAGGGTTCAGAAGAGGATGATAATCATTCTGACACAGATCTTTTCGATGATTCTCTCATTTCTTCTTGCAGTCCTGACATCAATAGATGCGGTAAAGGTGTGGCACATCCTCTTACTTGCCACTTTATTTGGAATCGTAAATGCCTTCGACATCCCTGCGAGACAATCCTTTCAGATAGAGATGGTAGGAAGGGAAGACCTTCTGAACGCCATTGCCCTTAATTCTGCAGCCTTTAATGCAGCAAGGATAATAGGCCCTGCTGCTGCCGGACTCCTTATAGGATATCTGGGACTCGAGATCTGTTTCTATATAAATGCCTTCAGCTTTATTCCTGTAATAGTCGGACTTTTTAAGATGACCTTTTCAGGTAACAAGAAGGATGTATCCACCGGAGGTTTTAAGGAAAAGATCCTTGAGGGGTTAAGATTTATGAGGGATGAGTCAAAGGTTTTTACATTAATACTCCTTGTTGCGATTATCAGCCTCCTCGGTATCCCCTTCCTCACACTTATGCCTGTATTTGCGAGGGATATATTAAAAATAGGACCGACAGGTCTTGGTCTGCTTATGAGTTCCGCTGGGGCAGGGGCATTCATCGGTGCAATCTTCCTTGCCTTCAGAGCAGATATAAGGAAGAAGGGACTCCTTGTTGCCTCTTCGGGGATCATCTTCTCGCTCAGCCTTATTATATTCTCAATATCAGAGGTCATCTGGCTATCACATTTTATGCTTTTCCTCGGCGGGTTGGGAATGATAAGTCTTATGGCTACAGCAAACAGCCTCCTTCAGTTATCTGTTCCAGATGATCTGCGAGGCAGGGTAATGAGTGCCTTCGCCCTCGTATTCCTGGGATTCGCCCCCATGGGAAATCTCATCATTGGATATATGGCAGAGAGATTCGGAACAGATTCAGCAGTAACCATCGGAGGGACGCTCTGTCTTATTACTATTATTCTGCTCTACTGGAGAAGACCGGAGATGCTGAAGTTATAGGTTTACCAGCTCCCTCCGCCACCGCCTCCGGAGCCGCCTCCTGAAGACCCGCCCCCACTGGAGAAGCCGCTCCCGCCGCTACTCCTCGGGGCTGAAGCCATGGCAGTCCCGATGCTCGACATCGCACTACTTAGATTAGAAGTAAAACTACCTGTGCTGAAACTTTTAATGCCACCTGGAGATGAATACCATTCAGGAGGTATCTGATATATTCCCTCAAATGCCTCTGCCCAGTTATCTTCTACATTAAGTGCCATCGCATAGGGAAGGAATTTTGAGAAGAGGTTCTCATCCTTCATCCTCTCCAGCCTGTCCTTTTCTGCCCTGCCCAGAAACTCCTCAAAACCCCTGATATCTGCCAATGCCCTTGCACCTTCTACTGTCTTAGCAGGCATGAACCTCGCAAAGGCAAAGACAGGAACACATGTAAGAATCCCTGCAAGGATAGCACTTACACCTATCCTGTCGGCCACGATACCGCCGATGACAGAACCTAACCCCA